>JALWHA010000313.1 GCA_027038695.1 Acidobacteriota bacterium | reverse complement strand
TAATCTAATCCACTAAAATCTTGCCTAAATCATTATCCCTCTTTCTTGCTGAAATATCCCTCACAATTGCCTGAGTATAGGTATAACCGTCAATTTGAATTTTGCTTAAAGTTACTTCCGCATCAAATAAACTCCCGTCACACCTTTTATGCACCCATTCAAAAACCTTGTTCCCGCTTACCGTTGCGGTATCAAGCATCTTAATTGTAGCTTCTTCCGAGGGTAATCCGTCAGGCTGAAATTCAGGTGAAAAATGAAAGGGGGTTTTCCCAATTATATCCTCTTTACGGCAACCGAACAACTCTAACGCCTTTTTATTGCATTCCATAAAAATATTATCTTTAATTAATAAAATAGCATCTGAAGCATATTCAAACATACTCTTAAATTGACGGCAAGCGGATTTTTCTTCGGCAGGTAAAACCCTTCTTAAAAAAACGGTAAAACCGAGGTTGCCTTCAAAAAAAGAAAAATCAAATTCCCCTTCTATGTTAGGAATTTTGTAGTTAAACAATTCATATTCTCCGTTAAACCCCAAACCTTCCCTTATTAAGGATATAGTATTTTCGTCAAATAAAATATTCGGTTCAAAAATACCTAA
The DNA here is from genome assembly GCA_027038695.1 of Acidobacteriota bacterium. Lineage (GTDB taxonomy): Bacteria > Acidobacteriota > Holophagae > Thermotomaculales > Thermotomaculaceae > Thermotomaculum. Next base: position 6,380 of record JALWHA010000313.1, on the reverse strand, counting down.
TATAGCAATTTTTTCAAAGATTTCCTTTGATAAAACATCTTCGGCAAACTTATTATAAAATTCCAATTTTAAACAATCTTTAGAGAAAAAGATTATGCCTATTTGAGACAAATCAAATATCTCGCTTAATACCCTGTTGTAAAAAGTAAAATCCCGAAAAAAATCTGAAGAAGCGGTATCAAAAATAACAAATCCCCTGATAATGGTTTTTCCTTTAGACTCCACTACCCTTCCGTACTCAAAGATAAACTTTTCTTTTCCATCAATAATTACTTCCCTTACGTCAACGACAATACCTGTTTCCAAAACTTTATTTAAAAAATACATATCAGGGTATTCCAATTTCTCCATAAAGTTTTCTAACGCCTGATTTTTGTATATAAAACCGCCTTTTAATTCTTTTGTATACACACCTACTGTAGAAGTGGCAACTATACCCGATAAAAAATCACTTCTCTCTATGATAGCGTTAATCAAATCAATGTTATATGTAATATCAATGGCTTTAATAAAAATATACTTATCTATTCTTTGAATATAAAAAACAAAGAATTTAGTTTCCCCGTTTAAAAAAAGCCTTTTTTCCAAGGAAAGACCGCGATTATATGCGGAATTTTCTACATCAATTTCCAAAAAGGAAAAAATATTGCCGTAACTTTTTAAAATCTCTTTAAAAAACCCGCTTAAAAACAGGGGCGCACCGCCAATTCTAAAAATTCCTATCGGGGAGTTTACTTTTTTTAATATATTCCGTGCATCCATTTAACCCCCTTTTTTTTATATTTTAACATAAATTTGTGCTAAATTATTTTAGGGAGGTTGTATGGAAAACGGAACAAAAACACCTATTGAAAAAAGAATATTTACTAATAGGAACCTGAAGTTAAAAACAATTAAAGCGGTAGGGTTTGATTTAGACTATACGCTCGCCAATTATCGTTCCCCCGAAATAGAAAAACTCACATTTGTGAAAGCGTTAGAAAAATTAGTATCCCAAAAACATTACCCAAAAAAACTGCTTGATTTTGAATATGAGGAAAACTTTGCCATACGCGGATTAATCTTTGATATTAAACACGGGAACATATTGAAAACGAACAAATTTAGATATGTAAAAAGGGTTTATCACGGATTCCATAAATACTCTAAAAAAGAGAGAAAACAACTTTATACTAATAAAAAACTTGACCTTTCATCTGAAGATTACAGGGCGGTGGATACTTTGTTTGAGATCCCGGAAACCTATATTTTTGCAAAATTAATAGATTTTTTTGATAAATCTTCCCCTAAAAGCCAGAGTTCAAGTTATAAATGGTTGTACGACGATATCAGGTGGGCGGTTGACCTGGTGCACAGAGACGGCACTCTAAAAACAATAATCAGGCAGAACCCCGAAAAATATATAGTAAAGAACGAACTTCTTCCTATGGCACTTAATCATTTCAGGAAAAACGGGAGAAAACTGTTTATAGTAACAAACTCAGGTTTTAAATACACTACCTTTGTGCTTGAATTTTTATTAGGGGAAAATTTTAGGGATTATTTTGACGCAATAATATACAGCTCTTCCAAACCTAACTTTTTTACTCATAAGGACCCGTTTAAAATAATAGAGGAAGACAGGTGTTTTGAGGCTGAAAAAGGGAATATTTACCTTCTTGAAAACAAATTGGGCGTCCACGGGGACAGCATACTTTACGTTGGAGACCATATTTACGGGGATATGTTAAAGACAAAACAGGCTTCAGCGTGGAGAACAATGATGATTATTCCCGAACTTGATGAGCACATTATGATAAAACAAAAGGTAAAAGAAGACTTCAAGAAACTGATAAAACTATTTGATATCAAAAACAACACCAATAGAAAACTTGAAAACACAATTGAAGAGTTAAATAAATTAATCAGGGAAAAGGAAGACGAGTTTGAGAATTTAAGCATTGAAAACATCAAACAAATAGACTCTAAGATTCAAAAACTTACTATGTCACAAAACAAACTCAACCTTAAACTTACGGAAGTGCTGACAAACATCAGATCTCTTGAAGAAAACATAGACAAATCTTATAACCCCTACTTCGGAGACTTATTTAAAGAGCAAAATGAATTATCCCTCTTCGGAGACCAGGTTCTTGACTTTGCGTGCACTTACACGTCAGACCTAACAAATATTCTTTACTATTCCCCGACAGAGTACTTTCACACCCCTGTTCAACTTATGCCGCACGATAAAGAGCCTGAATTCCTTGACATAGAGATAAGTGAAATAAACGAAATAAACGAAACTTAAAATGTTTGCAATTGCAATTATCTTTCTTATACTTATGGGATTGATTTCATTCCCCTTTATAAAAAAGTCGTCCACAGAAGAGGGCTACTTTGTCTCATCAAGAAAATTGGGAACAATTACCCTTTCTTTTACCCTTGCGGCAACTACAATCGGAGGTTCAGCAGTAATTGTATCTCTGAAACTAATTGCGAAATACGGCATATGGGGGATTTTAGCGGATGTTTTCGGGGGATTGGGGTTAATTGTTTTATCGTTTACTCTCTCCGAAAAAGTTAGAAAAAGCGAGGCACTTACCCTGCCTTCAATGCTGAAAAACAATCTTAATAAAACAGAATATAAAATCATCGCAACCGCACTTATTATTGCCGAAATATGCTGGATTGCACTTTCAATAAAAAGCATTAAAATTATAGGCAACTTCAACAATTTTGAAACTGCAATAATAACCCTTTTAATTTTAGGTTACTCTCTTTTAGGGGGACAATGGAGTGTTTCAAAAACAGATATAATACAATTTCTATTAATTGTAATCGGTCTCGCATTCTTCCTGCCTCGTCCTGTAATAAAAACCTTTTCTATAAATAAATTGCCTGATTCGTTTCCAATCTACCTTGCTGTTTTAATGCTTTTATCCCACATAATAGGGCCTGACATATACTCCAAACTCCTTTCCGCAAAAGATGAAAAAACAGCAAGAAAAGGTGCATTCTACAGCGGAATCTTAAAAATAGTCTTCTCACTTCTCCTGCTAATCTCAATTGCTAAGGGTTTCTCCGTTAAAAACATAAACTTATTAGTTTTTATAATTGTTTTTTCAGCGATTACCTCGTCAATTGACAGCATGCTGGTCACCTCAACATCAATAATCTGCGAAGACATCCTCAAAACGAAAAATACAAGGATAATCAAACTGACAACCGTGTTCGTAAGCGTAATTCCCTTTCTTCTTGCAATTTTTACTCCAAATATCATTTCTCTGCTTGCGGCAGGATACACCGTGCTTTTAATAGCAATAACATTTCCTGTTTTAAGTTTTTTCCTGTTTAATGAAATTGAACCTGTTTCGGTTATCACCCCGCCTTTAATCTTTGCAATAGTTTTTTTGCTGACAAAATCAAACCAATACTCATTTTTTTCGTCAATAATCTTTGGAGGTTTAACCCTTGCCTATACTAAAGTTTACAGTTGAAAAAAACACTGTTTTAAATAAATTCGCAAAAATTAAAGGTATTGACATTACTAAACTAAAAAAATCCCTTGAAATAGGCGGTGTTCTAATAAACAACAGACGAATAAAAGATTTAACATACAAACTAAAAAAGGGAGATAAAATTTCAATATGCATTGACGAAAAAATCCCTGAGTTTAAGTTTTCGACGGATTGGATTGTCTATGAAGACGATTACCTCATTGTCCTGAACAAGCCTCAGGGAATGACTACACAGGGGACAATGTGTTACGACATAAACCACCTTTATTACTTTGTAAAAAGGTATTTAAAGGGCTATGCCGGGCTTCACCACAGGCTTGACAGGGATACAAGCGGACTTGTCTTATTCACAAAAAAGAAAGAAGCAAACAAACCAGTTTCGGAACTCTTCAAAAATAAAGAAATAAAAAAAACCTATATCGCAATTGTTGACGGGAACTTGACCGAAGAAATAAAAATTCAAAAACCCATAGGGAGAATCCCCCAAAGCGAACCGAAAAAGTGGTGGATAAATATGCCTGATTCAAAAGAGGCAATTACAACAGTAAAGCCTTTGAAAACAACAAAAAACTATACTTTAATAGAGGCTATGCCTTTAACGGGAAGAACGCATCAGATAAGGGTTCACCTTGCAAGCGCAGGGTATCCGATTTTAGGGGACAAATTTTACAACCCGGAAGACTCAACCACTTACCCTTTAATGCTTCACTGCAAAAAACTGGAATTTAATCACCCGATAACAAAAAAAAGGATTACAATTGAAACCGATGTGCCTGAAAGGTTTAAACTTATAACAGAGTAGGAGTTTAAATGGATTACAACTTTCAACCTCACAGAATAATAGAAATTTATCCTGTTCAAGAACATGAAAAACCGAAAAAAGACATTATCACGCTTATTAAAAAGGCAAATAAAAGGCTAACCAAAAAACAAAAGATACTTTCATTTATTCTTTTTTTTCTAACCTTTCTAACAACGACTTTTATAGGGGGGTTTGACTATGCCTCCTTTTACAAATTAAATTACGGGATTTTAAATTTAAGATTCTGGGCAGGGGGCTTATGGTATTCCGTTCCTTTAATGTTAATATTGGCTTCCCATGAAACGGGGCACTTTTTAACGGCAACTTATTACGGAATTAACTGCACTCCCCCCTACTTTGTCCCCGCACCGACCATAATAGGCACATTCGGGGCTTTCATAAAAATAAAATCCCCCTTTCTTTCAAAAAAAGAACTGTTTGACGTTGGGATAGCCGGGCCTCTGGCAGGGTTTATAGTTGCGGTCCCGGTTTTAATAATAGGAGTCTTTCTTTCAAGACCTGAAATCACCCTTTTCCATAATAAAGAAATCATAACATTCGGAGAACCTCTGCTATACAAACTGATAGTTTTAATAAAATTCGGAACGGTAAAAGGGGATTTAATGTTACACCCCACAGGATTCGCAGGCTGGATAGGTCTGCTCGTTACTGCCTTAAACCTTTTGCCTGTAAGCCAATTGGACGGCGGGCATATCTCTTACGCCGTATTCGGGAAAAAAAGTTTTTTTATCGCTTACGCTCTCGGACTACTCCTTATTATACTATCAATATTTTATAGAGGTTGGATAATCTGGTTAATACTTTTAATCATTCTTGGAATAAAGCACCCGAGGTTTTTCTTTGAGGAAGAACCCTTAGACAAAAAAAGAAAAATACTTGCAATTGTGGCACTAATAATCTTTATCCTTTCCTTTATACCGATTCCCGTAAAATTCTAAAAAACTTGAGAAATAATTTTCCAATGCTTTACAGTCTCTTTCCCGTAAATACCTTCCCAACTTTCTATAATATCTTTAAAAGGAATTTCAAAAAAAACACCGTAATACTTTTTGTACTCTATAAACCTGCTACCGTCTTTACAATATTGGGGGAAAACGCAATCCCTTTCCCCGTCGAACTCAAGCAAAGGATAACCTGCTTTTTTACATGTTTCCCGGTCAAAAGTGGGGGTTGCTTTAAGCCATTTCCCGTTTAACTTCAACACTGTAAAGCCGTGATAGGAGAAGTAATTTGTGCCTAAAAAATCGTAAGCCTCTTTCGGGATTTTGTAATTAACAATATCAGCAAAGCCTATTGCCGAAGGAATACCGGCACCCCTCAACATTGCGGTAAGCAAAACAGCCTTTTGAATACAAAACCCTTTTCCCCTTTTTAAAATAACACTTGCTTTGTAATTTATTTCAGGGAAAAAACCTGTGTGCATAGTGTACGGGATTTCGTCCCTTACAAAATTAAAAAGAGCAATTGCTTTTTCTTTTTGAGAGTTAAGTCCCTCAATCAATTCTTTCACTTTTAAGCCTAAATTATGCTCATTAAAATCAAAGAAAAAATTTTCTTCTAAAAATCTATTTTCACCAATTAAAGCTAACCTTTCAAAATCAATCCCTTTTTTCATACTAAAATTGTATCAGAAAGGACAAAAAACATGGTAACAACAAATTAAAAAATGATTTTTCCCTTTTTTGCTATATAATCTTTTTATCAAAATTAATAAAGGGAGAAATTTTATGAAGAAAAAATATTTTATTCTATGGGTTTTTATGTTATTTACCTTAAATATTTATGCCCAATGGTATGCCGATATCACCAACCCGCACGTTTACAAAACAATTACCCACCCCCCTGAATTAGGGCTTCACATCAAAAGGGTTGCAATAATGCCTGAAGGCTATTACACATCAAATGAACTTGCCGATTACATAACAACTTACTTTGTCAACACAGGAAGCATTGAGGTTGTTGACAGGGCTCACCTTTATGAAATTTTGAAAGAGCAAAACCTCTCTTTAAGCGGAAGGATTGACACAACAAGCGCTGTTAAATTAGGAAAACTATTG
>JALWHA010000312.1 GCA_027038695.1 Acidobacteriota bacterium | reverse complement strand
GTATACGTTTATATCGGATATTCAATCTATTCCGACCTCAATTCTTTCTTACTTTTATAGTGATATGGAGCGGAACGCTCTTTTAACCGAACTTTCCTTTTTGATTCAGAGGTATAAACAGTTAAATACCATAATGGTTTCGGATCTTTACAGGCCTAATCGTTCAATTTCAACTTTTTCTATAGAAAAATCAAAGATTTATGCAACTTATACTTTAAGCAATCATGAATTGAGCGTATTTGAAAAGATCTATGAGATGCTTTCCAAACCGCTTGCAATAAATTATGATTTAATAATTTTCCTGTATTCGTCGTCAAAAAAGTTGCTTAAAAAGATTAAAGAAAATCCGAAAAACGGAGAAGATAGGGTTTCGTTAGAGTATATTGACGGGCTTTTAGACGTTTATTACAGCCATTACTCAAAAGTGCGGGGGATACCGTTAATATTCTATGAAATTGAGGATTTAGACAGAGAGTTTGACGACCCTTTTTTTGAAAACTTGATTAATTTTATGGATAATGTGAGGCCCGCTATTAACCTTTTTAATCCGTCGCATCCTTAAACCGTAAGGAGCGGCAGGAAGTTTTATTGACTTAAGTATCTTTACTCCCAGCATGAAATTTGCGGGAGAGAAAGGAGTGCCGATGAAAAAGAAAATCACCGCACCAAAAGTTTATTCCATGAAAAATAATGAACGGATAGTTATGATTACCTCCTATGACTGCCCGACTACAAAGATAGTTGAGAGTGCAGGGGTGGACATAATTCTTGTCGGCGATTCGGTCGGAATGGTTATTTTAGGTTACCCCACAACCCTTGAAGTAACGGTTGAGGATATAGTCCATCACTCAAAAGCGGTTGCAAGATGTTCAGAGTATGCTTTAAAAGTAGGGGATATGCCCTTTATGTCTTATCAGGCTTCTGTTGAAGAAGCGGTGAAGAACGCAGGCAGGATAATTCAGCAGGGAGGAATGGACGCTGTTAAATTAGAGGGAGGAGAAAACCACATTGACAGGGTAAAGGCTATTATTAACGCCGGTATCCCGGTTATGGGGCATGTGGGTTTAACCCCTCAATCCGTAAACTTGTTCGGCGGTTTTAAAATTCAGGGTAAAACTGTTGAAAGCGCCGAGCAGATCTTAAAAGACGCAAGGTTACTTGACGAAGCGGGAGTATTTGCTCTGGTGCTTGAGGGTATACCTGAAGAACTGGCGAGAATAATAACCGAATCGGTTTCATGCCCCACAATAGGAATAGGGGCGGGAAGGTTTTGCGACGGACAGGTATTGGTTTTTCACGATATGCTTTCAATACCCGAGCCTTGCTACTTTAAGTTTGTCAAACAGTTTGAGAGTGCCGGGGAAGTTATGAAAAACGGAGTAGAAAACTATGTTAAAGCGGTTAAAGAAAAAGAATTCCCCGAAAAAACAAATGTAACCCATCTTTCGGACGAGATTCTTAAGGCTTTGAAAAACAAAGGGGGGCTTAGATGCATATAGTAAAAAGTGTTGAAGAAATGAAAAGATTGAGAAAAGAAATCCCCTCAAGCAAAAAAGTGGGGTTTGTTCCTACAATGGGCTATCTCCATGAAGGGCATCTGTCATTGTTGAAAAAAGCAAGGGAAGAAAACGACATTGTGATTTTAAGTATCTTTGTAAACCCTATTCAATTCGGGCCTAACGAGGATCTGGATAAGTATCCGAGAGATTTTGAAAGAGACGAAAAACTTGCAAGGGAAGAGGGGACCGATATTATTTTTTATCCCGATCCTGAACAGATGTATCCTGAAAATTACTCATCCTATGTGATAACCGAAAGGCTTGACAAACACCTTTGCGGTGCAAAAAGGCCGGGGCATTTCAAGGGGGTTATGACAGTTGTCTTAAAACTATTTAACATTACAAAACCTCATAATACCTATTTCGGGCAGAAGGATATTCAGCAGGCAAGGATTATTGAACAGATGATAAAAGACTTTAACCTTGATATAAACTTTCATATTTGTCCCATTGTCAGGGAAGAAGACGGGCTTGCTATGTCTTCAAGGAATGTTTACCTGTCCCAAGAAGAAAGAAAGCAGGCAATAGCACTTTACAGAGGAATATTGAAAGGACAGGATTTGTTTAATAACGGAGAAAGAGATGCGGAAACAATAAAAAAAGAAGTGGAAAAGGTTGTAAAATCTTTTAATCTGGCTAAAATTGACTATGTTGAAGTTGTGGATTATGCCACAATGTCTCCTGTTGAAAAGTTAGGCAAAAGGAGCGTACTTGCGTTGGCGGTGTATTTCGGGAAAACAAGGCTAATAGATAATGCTATTTTGGAGTAAAGAATGGGTTTTGACATAAGAAAAGAGATTGAAAGACTAAAAAAAGAAAAAAATGCGGTAATCCTTGCTCACAATTATCAGATTAAAGAGGTTCAGGAGATAGCAGATTATGTAGGTGATTCATTTGAACTGTCAAGGATAGGGAAAGAGGTTAACGCCGAAATAATTGTTTTTTGCGGTGTTAAGTTTATGGCGGAATCTGCGGCAATACTTTCACCTGAGAAAAAAGTGCTTCTTCCCGTAGAAGACGCCGGTTGTCCCCTCGCTAATACCATAAAAGCGGAAGATGTTCGTGCTTTAAAGAGGTCTTACCCCGGGGTTCCTATTGTAACTTACATAAATTCCTCGGTTGAGGTAAAGGCTGAAAGCGATTATTGTTGTACCTCTTCTAACGCGGTAGATATTGTAAATGCAATTGATTCCGAAAAGGTTATTTTTATCCCCGATTCCAATCTGGGAAGTTTTGTTCAGGAGAAAACCGATAAAAAATTGATTCTATGGGACGGGCATTGCAATGTGCACAATAGGGTTAACGTTGAAGATATTTTAAGAATGAAGGCTTTGTATGAAGACGCATACGTGGTCTGTCACCCTGAGTGCAGGCCTGAAGTGGTTGAATCCTGCGATATTGCCTGCTCTACCTCAAAAATGATTGAAGTAGCGAAAGAGACTGACAGGAAAACAATAATCCTCGTTACCGAAGAGGGAATGAGGCACAGGCTGGAGAGAGAGGTTAAAGGAAAGTTGATAGCGGTTGCTTCTCCTAAATTAATGTGTATAGATATGAAAAAAACAGGATTACAGCATGTTTATGAAGCCCTTGCGTTAGATCAGGTTGAGGTAAAGGTTAGCAAAGAGATAACCGAAAAAGCTTTGGTCCCTTTGAAGCGGATGCTTGAGATTGGGCGAAAGCAAAAAGAATTTATTGGAGTTTAAATGGAAAAATTAAAACCCAAGCATTTAAAGTGGAGCATAACGGGGAAAAAACTTAAATTTAATACAACGGACGACATAACTCCGACCAAAGAGATTATAGGTCAACCGAAGGCTATGAAAGCGTTTGAGTTCGGTCTTTCAATGGATAGTCCGGGGTATAATATCTTTGTCACGGGGCTTTCCGGTACAGGTAAAATGACAACAATAAAAACATTTTTGGATAAATTTGCTGCGGAAAAGGAAATCCCTTGCGACTTATGTTATGTGCAAAACTTCAGCAATAAGCTGCAACCGAGACTTATTAAATTAAAAGCTGGAAAGGGAAGGATATTTGTCTCTCTTATGGAGAGATTTAAAAAAGAACTGGCTTCATCATTGCCTAACATTTTTGAAAGCAATGATTACAAAGAAGGCTCAAAAAAGATAGTTTCAAAGTACAGCGAGATAGAGAATAAACTTTTGCTTGAGTTTGAAAAAGAAACCGCGAAAAGCGGGTTTAAACTTGTAAAACTTGAAGGCGGGGCAAAAGCAGATATATACCCTCTAATAAACAATAAGGTTTATCCGATAGATGCCTTGAGAAACCTTGCCGCGGAAGGGAAGATCAAAGAAGATGATTTAAAATCAATTTTAAAAACAAGAGAAGAACTTTTAGACAAGCTTCAGAACATATATTCAAAAATAGAGGAAAATCAGGAAAAACTCCATGCCGAACTTTTGAAGTTTAACAAACAAACGGTTATACCCGTTATTGATAAACTTCTTTCAAAAATAACTGCAAGAATAGGAAACGAGATAGAAGAATATACAAACGATATTGTTAATTACTTTGAAAACAACTTTTATCAATTGTTAGACTCAATAATGGACGGAGATAAGGAAAATATAAGCCAGAAATTAGAAGATTTTTCCGTAAACCTTATTGTTGACAACGGAAATCTGAAGGGGGCGCCTATTGTTACTGAAATTTCTCCGTCAAAAAAGAATCTTTTCGGAACGATAGATTCTCACATTAGTTTTCAAAAAGAGCAGGTGATAAACTTTATGGATATACGCCCCGGTTCAATACTAAAGGCAAACGGAGGATACCTTGTAATTAACGCAAACGACATCTTTCAGGAGGGGGTAGAGGCCTGGGTAAAATTAAAAAGGACACTGAAAAACAGCTTGTTGGAAATAGAAAAAGCGGAACAATCTTTACTTCATTCGGTTTCTCTTAAACCTGAATCGGTACCGATTTCATTAAAGGTTATAATTTTAGGAGACGAAAGGATATATTACACCCTCTACAAAATGGACGACGAATTCAAAAAAATATTCAAGGTGTTGAGTGAATTTTCCCCGACAATAGACATAAACGACAAAAACATGGAAGATTATCTCAAGGTTTTGAAAAAGATAATAGACGAAGAAAACCTGTTGCTTTTTAGTAGAAAAGCAATGATTCAGGTGCTTAATGAGAGTGTGAGATTGTCTGGAGACAGGGAAAAATTTACCGCAAGGTTCCACCTTGTTGCCGATACTATGAGAGAGGCAAACTTTGTTGCAAAGAACGAAAACTCTCAGATAGTAAAAGCCGAACATGTAGAAAATGCTTTGAAAAACCGGACTCAAAGATACAACCTGTTTGAGGAAGAGGTGCTTGAGGAGATAAACAAAGGGATAATAATTATTGACACAGAGGGAGAAAAGATTGGCAAGATAAACGGCCTTTCGGTTTATGACTATGAATTTCACTCTTTCGGTAAGCCTACAAGGATAACCGCGCAGGTTTCTTTAGGAGACAGGGGAATAATTAATATTGAAAGAGAAGCGGAATTAAGCGGAAGCATACACGATAAGGGAATTTTAATTCTTCAGGGATTCTTACAGGGAAAATACGGGAAAGATTTTCCTATCTCTATAAACGCGTCAATAACCTTTGAACAGTCTTACGGAGGGGTTGACGGGGATTCGGCGTCTTCAACCGAACTCTATGTTCTTCTTTCAGCGATAGGTGGGATCCCCCTTAAACAAAATATAGCGGTTACAGGCTCAATAAACCAGCACGGGGAGATACAGCCTGTAGGCGGATTAAATCAGAAGATAGAAGGGTTCTTCAAGGTATGCAGGGAAAGAGGGTTAACCGGGAACCAGGGAGTTATAATTCCTCACCAAAACATTAGAAACCTTAATTTGTGCCCTTCGGTTATAAACGCCGTAAGAAAGGGGAAATTCCATATATATGCGGTAAAATCGGTTGACGAAGGTATTGAAATACTGACAGGGATAAAAGCGGGAAATATCCATGACCCTGAAAGCGTACACGGAATAGTGTATAAGAAATTAAAAGAATTTGCGGATAAAATGAAAAACTATAATTAGGAGAAGGTATGAAGATTCAGGTAATGGTAAGGCTTAAAAACGGAGTTTTGGACCCTCAGGGTAAAGCGGTGGAAAAGTCTGCGGATAAAATGGGATTTAAAGGGTTTTCAAACTTCAGGATAGGGAAATTAATAGAATTTGAAACGGATTTACCGAAAGAAGAAGCATTGGAAAAAGCGAAGCAGTTGGCCGATAAAATACTTTCAAACCCGGTAATTGAAAGTTACGAGGTAAAGGTTGGGGAATAGTATGGCTAAATTAAGATTCGGAATAATTGTTTTTCCCGGAAGCAACTGTGATTATGACGCATACCACGCCGTAAACTCTGTAATGGGAGAAGAAGCGTACTTTATCTGGCACGACGAAAAAGATTTAAAAAACCCCGATTGCATAATAATACCCGGCGGGTTTTCATACGGCGATTACTTAAGGTGCGGAGCGATGGCAAAATTCTCTCCCGCGATGGAACAGGTTGTAAACTTTGCCGAAAAGGGCGGGAATGTAATAGGAATCTGCAACGGTTTTCAAATACTAACCGAGGCGGGGTTGTTGCCCGGTGCTCTTTTAAGAAACACGAACCTTCACTTTATATGCAAAGAGGTTTTTCTTAAAACGGAAAACAGAGACCTTGTGTACACAAACAAAATACCTGAAAGGCTGATAAGAATACCTATAGCCCATGCAGAAGGGAATTACTTTTGCGACGAGGAAACATTGGAACAATTAAAAGAAAACAACCAGATAGTATTCAGATACAGCAATGAAAAGGGAGAAGTGACAAAAGAAGCAAACCCCAACGGATCAATTGAAAACATAGCGGGTATTGTAAACAAAAAAGGCAATGTTTTAGGCATGATGCCTCACCCTGAAAGGGCTATGGAAGATGTTTTAGGCAATACTGACGGTTTATACTTCTTTCAATCAATAATCAATCGCCTTAAGCATTGATTTTTGAATACTTATAACATTTAAATTTTACTTTTATTTATAGCCAAAAGTTTTTTGCCGTTTGAAAATAAATAAAAATTTATCAGGCTTTTTCAGGTGTTACATTTATTGTCTTAAAATCCCTGAGCAATACAAAACCTGTGCCTTTGCCTTTTGAGGAGTACAGGTTTTCTTTTGTGGTGTACTGCACTTCAATAAGGGTGTCGTTTCTCCCTTTTGAGTAGTATGCCGCTATTGATGCCGCTTTTTCTATTATCACTTCAGGGATTTCTTCAGGCTGTAAGTTTTTTGTGTTTTTCAAAACAACATGGCTTCCGGGTATGTCTTTTGCGTGAAACCACAGGTCGTTTTTTGAGAGTTTTCGGGTGTAGATTATATGGTTTGCCTTTGAGTTTTTACCGATATAAACGAAAAACCCCTCTTCAAGTTCTATCTTTTCTATTCCTG
>JALWHA010000311.1 GCA_027038695.1 Acidobacteriota bacterium | reverse complement strand
TAGTTATCTATAATAAAATAATATACTTTAGTAACCTGTCTAAACAGGCGGAGGCTGATATTGACGTTTTCCTTAAAAAGCGTAAAGACCTGTTAGAAAAGTTGATTGAAGTGGTTAAAGGGTATTCCGATTTTGAAAGAACCACTCTTGAGAAAGTTGTGGAAGCGAGAAACCTTGCAATGCAACAGAATTTAAAAAATGCGGGGGAGTATGAAGGAAAGATTCAAGAGTCTATAAAAAGCCTTTTTGCTGTTGTAGAGAATTATCCTGTTTTAAAAGCCAATGAAAACTACCTTGAACTGCAGAGAGAGATAACTCAAGTTGAAGAAGACCTACAGAAAGCGAGAAGGTTTTACAATGGAGTTGTGCAGTCATATAACACCTATATACAAAAATTTCCGAATGTTATTCTGTCAAAGGCGTTAAACTTAAAACCGCTTGATTACCTTGATTTTGAGGAGGCTTAATTATGAAGCGTTTGTTTCTTGTTTTATTGTTGATTTGCTTTGTATTACCTGTTTTGGCAACGGAGGAAATTCTTGATTATCAAAGCGATATAACAATTGAAAGAGACAATTCTTTGTTTGTAATAGAAAGCATTACCGTGAGGGCGGAAGGTAAAAATATTAGGAGAGGAATATACAGAGAATTTCCTACAGATTATACCGATAAATTAGGAAGAAAAGTAAAGGTAAGGTTTAAGATTGTATCCGTTGAAAGAAACGGGAGAAGGATAAACTATTGGATTAAAAGAAAAAGTAACGGTTACAGGGTTTACATGGGTTCAAAAACCCACTATCTCAAACCAGGTGTTTACACTTTCAGGCTAACCTATGTCACCGACAGGCAGATAGGATTTTTTAAAGACCATGATGAGCTTTACTGGAATGTAACCGGGCAGGGTTGGATATTTCCTATTGAAAAGGTGGAAACCTATGTTTCCCTGCCTGAAGGATACGGTCCTGACAATTTTATAAAATGGACTGCTTATACTGGCAGAACAGGCTCAAGGGAGAAGACGTTTAAGTCTTATATTGACGATATGGGCAGGCTTGTTTTTGAAAGCACAAGAGAATTCAACCCTTATGAAGGCATGACAATTGTAGTCGGTTTCAAGAAAGGTATTGTTACGGAACCGACTTCAACCGAAAAAATTTTGTTTGTGCTAAAAGATAATGCAAGTATAACGGCAGGTTTAATCGGATTTTTGATTGTTCTTTTTTATTACCTGATAGCCTGGTTCCGTGTAGGAAGAGACCCTGAAAAAGGGCCTATTGTTCCGCAATTTGAGCCTCCTGATAACCTTTCCCCCGCACAGGTGGGTTATCTAATTAGAATGGGGTATTCCGACAGGTGTCTTGTTGCTTCTCTTGTTAATATGGCGTTAAAAGGAGTACTTAAAATTAGCGAGACTGACGACATATTTGCCCTTATCCGTGTTTCAAAAGACACATCCAAACTTACTCTTGAAGAACTATCTCTATACAAAAGTTGGCTTTCAATAGGGAATTACTTTAAATTCAAGCCGTCAAATAGAATGGAAATAATAAACGGTATAAAGAGCTTTAAAAAGGTTTTAAAACATATGCTTGAGGGTAACTATTTTCATTCAAACACAAAGTTCTTTTACCCGGGGTTTGTTTTGTCTATTTTTACCCTTCTTGCGATTGCTGTTTTTTCAAGGATTCCCCCTGTTGCTGCATTCGTAATGTTCTGGTTGACTTTCTGGACAATAGGTGTTGTTTCCTTATGGGGTGCTTTTGTTAAGGCTTTAAAAATCGGGGATTCAATAGTTAATACAATCGGACTTTTTTTGGTAAGTTTGCTTTTCTCAGGCGGTGAATTCGGAGGCTTATTTATGCTTGCCACGGTATCCTCTATTGAATCATCAATTATAGTAATTATACTGATGGTTGTTAATGTGTTGTTTTATTATTTGTTAAAGGCACCTACCAGGTACGGAAGAAGGGTTATGGATAAGATAGAAGGGTTAAAATTATACCTTACAATGGCTGAAGAAGATTATTTAAAGTACAAATTAAAATTTACCAGAGATGTAAATACATTTAAATGGTTCTTGCCTTATGCAATCGCTCTGGGAGTTGAGAAAAAGTGGAGCGAAAAATTTGAAGGTTCAATTGACGAGGCTGCTATGTCTCAATACTTTGAAGGGGACAGGTTTTACTCAGGCAGTTTTTCCGCAGTTGCTTTTTCCTCTGCGGTGGCATCTTCAATGTCGTCATCCATATCTTCATCTTCTTCTGCACCAGGTTCTTCATCAGGATTTTCAGG
>JALWHA010000310.1:1023-2304 GCA_027038695.1 Acidobacteriota bacterium | reverse complement strand
CTTTTCCTGCAATAATAGCAGGAGGGCAGATTATTCCACTTGAGGCTACAGGAATAGGAGGGGAAGGCATAGGAGGCAGAATGGACTTTAAAAAAGCACTTAATACTGGAATGAAAGAAATGCAACTGTTCTCTCAAGGCTACCCTTCCCAGATAGGCACCCCTATTGCATTCTTAAACATTGGAACCCTTCAAGGGCAGGGGTTAAGGCCGCCTGACCTACAGGACGACTTTAACCTTAGAAAAAAAATAGACGAATTATTTAAGAAAGTGGAACAACCTAGCGGATATGGACAACAAGGTTCAAGGACAAACTACGGCGGGAGGCAGAATAATTACAGGCAATCTTCACCTGCCCCGGCACCGAGAGGAAACTACGTTCAATACACAGACCCGAACGGTCTATTCTCTTTTTCCTATCCTCAAGGATGGCAAACAGCGCCCTACCCAAACCCCTATCTCCCTTACCTTGTTGTTTTAGCCGCACCGCCTACAATGGATAGGGATGTTGAAGTCTATGTTTTAAACGGCGTACCTGACCCGCAACAAGCATTTATGCAGATTTACAACGCACTTACCCAGATGGGAACAAGAATACAATACCAGCCTGCGGGAACGGTAACAATAGGAAGAAGAAACTATATGCGTTTTGCCGGAATGTCCACAAGCAGGTACGGAACGGTTTACTGGACAGGCTACTTTACAAGGTCGTCAACAGGGGTAATAGGCTTTGTTTTAGGCTCAAAATCCAGTAACCTAAGTTTACCTGATTTAATAACCATAAAAAACAGTTTTAGGGTGATGAGATGAAAAAGGCAGTTTTATTTTTAGGAATAATTCTTCTGTCATTATCGGTTAGGGCGGACAAAATAATAATTAACCTTGATATTAAAGTAACAAACAAGGGAAACGCAAAAGTAGTTTACTCCATGAAAGCAACTGCTATGCAATGGAAACAACTAATGGCTATTTACGGCAACAACCCCGCTTTAATGAAAAGGGAGATAATAGACTCCCTGCCTGGATACGAATTGGCAAATTTTAACTTTAAAAGAGATGATATGAATAGAACATTCAAATTCTCATTTGATGCAAGGGGAGTAGTTAAATACTTAGGTAACGGAAAATGGCAATTTGAATACGACAAAAAGGCAACGGCAAAGAAAATTAACGAAACTCAATGGTTCTTTACAAATACAGAGGATCAGGGAGGCAGCATCTTAGAAACAGACACAACCCTCACCCTGCCAAAAGGTGCAAAAGATGTAAAAACAACGGTAAA
>JALWHA010000310.1:0-1013 GCA_027038695.1 Acidobacteriota bacterium | reverse complement strand
CCTACCCACATAAACTTGCTTTTGATAATCGGGATACTGCTATTTCTGGCAGGAATAATAACCGTAGTTATCGCCTTCACAGCAATAAAAGAATAACAAGCGGGGCTTAAACGCCCCGTTTTTTTTGGTGAAAACTAATATCACAATAACCTTAAAACAATATATCCAAGTATAATAATCCCAATAATGCCTAAAGACAATAGCCACAAAACCACAATCTTTGCTACATACCCCACAACCCTCTATATGTATGCTATTTTTTTATACTAATTTTTTTTTAACTTAACGGTATTTGACTATTTCTATTACTATTTGTATACTTACATTATAAAAATAAAATTTAAAAACTAAAATTAGGGTGTAGTTTTTATGGAAACATTTAACATGGATTATAAAGAAAAATTTGGAGATTCCGTCTTAAAAGCAATATGTGGATTAGCAAATACAAAAGGTGGGAAAATAATTGTCGGAATAACTGACAATGGTAAAATCAAAGGAATTAATATAACAAACAAAGAATTAGAAAAAATTAGTGAAAAAATAGCCGATAAGCTCGGAATCCATCCTCATATAGAAATAAAGGAAAAAGAAGGTAAAAGAATACTAATCATAACAATTTCAAAATCACAAATTCCCATTTCATTCAACGGCAAATATTATGAACGAGTCGGGAATACAACAAGAGAAATGAAAAAAGAAAGGCTAAAAGCGTTTTTCTTAAAAGAAACAAATTGGGACTCAATAAAAAAAAAAAAAGCAAGTTTTGATGAAATAGATGACGAAACTGTGAGACTTTTTATCAAAATTGGGAAGAAAAAAGGAAGACTGACTGCCTTTGATGAAAATATAGATATCAAAACATTATTTGAGCATCTAAGTTTATCAGAAAATGGTAAATTGACAAATGGAACCATAATTCTTTTTGGCACAAATCCACAGAAATACTTTTTAAATGCCGCTCTCAGGGTGATCAGGTTAAAAAATGAAATAATCCCTATTGGAGATAGGCTAAT
>JALWHA010000309.1:6593-7200 GCA_027038695.1 Acidobacteriota bacterium | reverse complement strand
TTGTTAAATAAAAGAGTTATATTATTTTTAAGTAAGTTGAAATAAACGGCGGAGGATTTTATGGTAAAAAGTGATATTGTCAAGAAAATTGTAGATTCTACAGGAATTTCTACGGTAGAGGCTAACGAAGCCGTAAATTTAATGCTTTCATCAATTAAAGACGCAATTCTAAAAGGGGAAAGGGTTGAATTCAGGGGGTTCGGAATCTTTTATCTTAGAAACAAAAAGTTGGGAGTTGGCAGAAATCCTAAAACAGGTGAAATTATTAAGATAAAAGAAGGAAAATCAATTAAATTCAAACCTGGTAAACAGTTAAAGGATATTTAATCGGAATTTTTAGGGAAGGGTAGAGGGATTTTGTTTTTTTTCATTTTTTGGTAAAATTTTGCAACAGGAAACCCTACTACGTTAAAATAGTCTCCTTTTATTGATTTTATAAATATCTTGCCGTATCCCTGTATTCCGTAAGCTCCCGCTTTGTCCATAGGTTCTTTTGTTTCAACATACCGGTCAATTTCTTCTTCATTTAATTGATAAAATTCCACATCGGTTTCTTCGTAAAAAGAAAAACAAAAATCTTTTACAAAAACTGAAACCCCGGTGACCA
>JALWHA010000309.1:0-6583 GCA_027038695.1 Acidobacteriota bacterium | reverse complement strand
TTTGTTTCAGCATCTCTTTAGCTTGTTTTTCATTTTTCGGCTTTCCTAAAATTTTACCTTCTAAAACAACAACAGTATCGGCAGCGATAATATTTTCTTTGCCGTGTCTCTCGAGAACGTCTCTTCCTTTAGCCTGAGATAGCTTCATTACAAGATTTGCAGGTTTTTGAGATGTTATCTCAGATTCGTTAATTTGAGGGGGTATTACCTCTATGTCAGGTATAAATAGTTTTAATAATTCAAGCCTTCTGGGAGATTTCGACGCTAAGACAAACATTTGTAGTTTTACCTATCAAACCCCACTTTTTTATCATTGTTATCAAGGATAATTTTCCCGTGTTGATTTTCGTACTTTGCCACATTCTCTTCAGCCGCCTTTAAAAAAGCTTTCATCTGAAAAGGAGACATAATTACTCTCGTCATTACCTTGGGTTTACCGGGAGGGGGAGTAATTCTAATAAAATCAATAACAAATTCTCCTTTATTAAACATAAGGTTTGCACTGTTGACATATATGCCTTCCGCGACTTTGTCCTCAATTTGCAATTGCAAATGTGGAGGGGTATTAGGTTTGTCATTGTTTGCCATAATACTAAACTCCTTTTTTTTCTCCATTAAATTATATCAGTTAAAATTCTTTTTTTTATATAAAAAAAGGGGGTACCCCCCCTTCACAAGAAACTTGAAACCATTTAATCTATTTTTTCAACCCAATTTTTTTTAACAATACCATAACAGGGCACCAATCGGTGAATGCCGATTGAATTAAATTTAAACCTATAAAAGCGGTAAACCAAAGCCAATTTTTATTGACATAAATAGCCAATCCAAGGGAAATTAAAATAAAAATACCCGCAATTAACCTTAACGCTCTGTTTACGGTCATATTACTCCTCCATATCATTGTTTTTCAAAGGAATAACCTTTGATGTGTAATAGTATAAAACCGGAATTACAATCAATGTCAAAATGGTTGAGACTATCACTCCGAACATCAACGAAATAGCAAGCCCTTCAAAAATCGGATCCATAATGATTACCAAAGCGTCCACAACAAGCGCCATAGCCGTTAACACAATAGGCCTGAATCTAACGACGCCTGCATCTACTACAGCTTCCCTTAAGGATTCTCCGTGTTCTAACCTTAACTCGGTAAAATCAATTAAAAGAATTGAATTTCTTACGATAATACCGGCCAACGCAATAAACCCAATCATTGATGTCGCTGTAAAAAATTTCCCCGTAATCCAATGGCCGGGTACAATCCCGACTAAAGTTAGCGGAATAGGGGACATTATTATTAACGGGGTGATAAAAGACCTGAACCAACCTACTACAAGTATGTAAATCAAAACCATAACCGCGGCAAACGCAATCCCCATATCCCTGAAAACCTCATAGGTAATCTGCCATTCTCCGTCCCATTTCATCTGGTACTTTTTATCTACAAAAGGCAGGTCTGTAAACCTCTGATTTAGCCTGTAATTTTCACCGATATCAAGTTTCTCTATTTTCTTTTTCATCTTTAAAATAGCATAGATAGGGGATTCTTCTTTACCTGAAACCTCGCCAGTTACATATACTACCGGCAAAAGGTTTTTGTGATAAATCCACCTATCGGCCACTGTTTTTTTAACCTTCACCAATTCGGAAAGAGGTACCATTCTTCCGTTTTTCCCGTGAATATAGATATCTGTTAGGTCTTTAATCGAAGTCCTGTCCTTTCTCGGTAACCTTAAATTTATACAAACTCCCTCCATTTCTCTTGGAATATCCGCCAACCCGATATCCATTCCGTATTGCGCAAGTGCAAGGGTTTTAGAAATCTGCTCTACTGAAATTCCGTTGTACGCCGCTTTGACGGGATCTGGAACTAATTCGTATTTTACCTGCGGGTCCTGAACGTACCAATCAACATCAACAACCCCTTCTGTATTCTCAAAAATATTTTTTATTTTTTTAGCGATTTCTATCTGTTTGTCATAGTTTGGACCATAAATTTCCGCCAACAGAGTTGATAATACGGGCGGGCCCGGGGGGATTTCGGTAATTTTAACGTTTGCGTTGTATTTTTGGGCGATCTTCTGGACATCAGGCCTTATCTCTTTTGCAAGTTCATGAGATTTCTTCTTTCTTTTATGCTTGTTAACAAAATTAACCTGAATATCGGCAACATTTTGCCCTCTTCTCATAAAATAATGCCGTACCAACCCGTTAAAATTAAACGGAGCCGATGTTCCCGCATAGATCTCAAAGTCAGACACCTCAGGAATTGTCCTTAAATAATCACCTATTTCTCTCGCAACCGCAGCGGTATTTTCAAGGGTGGTACCTTCCGGAGTATCAATAATAATTTGAAGTTCTGCTTTGTTGTCATAAGGAAGCATTTTGACGATTGTTTTTTTGGCAAGGAACAGGTATATGGAACCTAAAAGCAATAA
The DNA here is from genome assembly GCA_027038695.1 of Acidobacteriota bacterium. Classification (GTDB taxonomy): domain Bacteria; phylum Acidobacteriota; class Holophagae; order Thermotomaculales; family Thermotomaculaceae; genus Thermotomaculum. The sequence continues at coordinate 4,142 of JALWHA010000309.1, read as the reverse complement.
TACTACAAATGCAATAAAAAGAAAAGCCTTCTTTCCGTCGTCAACGAGAAGGTACATAAATTTTTTGTAGTACCTATAAAATAGCCCATCTGTTTCTTCCTTTACTTCTTCTTCGCTAAATTTTTCCCCTTTTAATAACCTGTACGCCAACCACGGTGAAACAACAAAAGCAACCATTAAAGAAAATAACATTGCGGCTGACGCATTTATTGGAATCGGCCTCATATAAGGTCCCATCATTCCCGTAACAAAGGCGAGTGGAAGCAGTGCCGCAATAACGGTAAATGTCGCAAGTATGGTGGGGTTACCCACTTCGTCAACGGCAAAGGCGGCAATTTCTTTTAAATTACCCTGTCCTCTGTTTATTACAAAATGTCTATGGATATTTTCAACCACAACTATAGCGTCGTCAACAAGTATACCTATTGCAAATATTAAAGCGAAAAGAGAAACCCTGTTTAGGGTATACCCGAAAAAATAAGAGGCAAACAATGTTAACGCCAAAGTCACGGGAACAGCTATCAAAACAACTATTGCCTCTTTTAAGCCTAACGCAAAACCCATAAAGAGAGCGACAGCCACCGTGGCGATAATTACGTGTTCTATCAGCTCATTTGATTTATCCTGCGCTGTTTCTCCGTAATCCCTTGTTACGGCAATGTGCACGTCTTTGGGGATAATATATCCCTTTAACTCTTTAACCATTTTTTTAACTTCTTCGGCAATTACAACTGAATTACTGCCTTTTCTTTTTGCAATAGAAATGGTCACAGCAGGGTAGAGGTATTTGTTATATTTATCAATGTCTTTTTTCTCGGCACTTGGACCTACACCAAAAAACACGTAATTATCAATCTCTTTCGGCCCGTCTATAATCCTTGCAACATCTTTTAAAAATACAGGTTTCCCCATATAAACACCTACAACAAGGTTTTCAAGATCTTCAATTTTTTGAATAAAGTAACCTGTCTCTACAACAAAAGACTTATTATCTGCCTGAATTTCACCTGCAGGCAAATTCCAATGCCTTTTCATTAACATACTTGCAATCTGTAATGGAGAAACATTTTTTACTTTCATTTTTACAGGATCAAGTATAACCCTGAAAGATCTCGGCATGCCTCCGATGATATTTATCCTTGATATGTTTTTTATTCTCTTTATCTTTTCTGCCACTTCCACAGCAAGCCTTCTTAATTCATAATGATCATAATTGTCGCTGTATAAAGTCAAGGCAACCTGGGGTACATCGTCTATAGAAAACTCCCTGACAAGTGGAAAAGAAATCCCCGGGGGGATCTTGTCGTAGTTTGATTGGAGTTTCTGTAACACTTTTACAAGTGACTTTTGTGCGTCTTCCCCTACGTAAAACCTGACCGTAGTTAAAGAAAAATTAGGTGCGGACGTGGAATAGACATACTCTACACCCGGGATTTCCCACATGAGATTCTCTACTGGAATTGTAACTTTTGTTTCTACCTGCTTTGCTGATGCCCCGGGGTACTGAACCATAACATCAATCATAGGAACGACTATTTGAGGCTCTTCTTCCCTCGGTGTAATCAAAACGGCAAATACACCCAATAAAAATGAGAGAATTATTATCAAAGGGGTTAGTTTTGAATCTATAAAATACCTGGCAATATGTCCGGAAAACCCGAATTTGTGTTTCGTTTCCATTTTACATCCCCTCCAGTTTTACTCCGTCAGAGATCTTTGATAGGTTTGAGCAGGCTATTGTTTCGTCCCCCTTTAAACCTGATAATACTTCATACTTGTTCCCGAACTTTTTCCCCAATCTTACAAGTATTAGTTTTGCTCTATGATCTTTATCTACCGCATACACAATGTTTAATTCCCCCCTTCTCAAGATACAGGATGCAGGAACAAAAACCTTTTTTTTCGGAGTTGAGTTAAAATAAGCGACACCGTACATTCCCGCCTTCAATTTACGATCAAACGGCAAAGATATCCTAACGGTAACGGTATGGGTTAGAAAATCCGAACCTCCGGAAATTTCGGAAACCTTTCCTTCAAAGGTTTTCCCCAATGTATCTAATTTTACTTTAACCGGTTCCCCTTTCTTTATATACCTTGCATCAGATTCGCCTACCGTGCACTCAAAGCGTAAATCGTGAGGATCTATAATCCTGAGCAAAGGCCTTCCGGGGGCCGCAAAATCACCTATATTTACCATTCTCTCCACAACAATTGCGTCAAAAGGAGCCACAACTTTTGAATACTTTAAGTAAGCTTTTGCCTCGTCAACAGCTCCTTTAGCCATCTCAACCGCACCCCTGGCTTTTTTGTATTGAAATTCCATTTGCTCTAATTCTACTTTTGAACAGGCATTTCGTTTGTATAATTCTTTAAACCTATTATAATTATTAGTCGCAATCGTTAAAGCAGCTTCAGCCTGAGCCAAAGCGCCTTTAGCCTGTTCCAATTTTGACTTTATATCTGAAGAATCTATTGTCAAAAGAGATTGCCCTTTTTTAACAAAATCCCCCGCTTTTACCTGAATATTTAAAATAGTTCCGATTGATTTTGCCATTACACAGGCATCTTTTACCGATGTAATCTGGCCCGGAGCTTCTACACGTTCAGAAGTTTCTGATTTTTCTACTTTAACAAATTTTGTTTTAACCGGAGGTAATTTTTTCAAGTGTCCGACGTCATTTTTACTACAGGATATTAAAAATAATAGCACTGCAAACATTATAAAAAACTTTTTCATTTCAATCCTCCTAATTTGTTTTTCCTATCATAAATTTTAGATTTTCTTCCGCTTTTAAATAATCAAACAATGAGTGTAGTTTTTGGGTAGCCGCCTGAATATACTGTGTGTCCGCATCAAGCAGATCAGTAGTGTTTTCAACCCCTTTTTTATATCTTTCTTCTCTAAGATGCAGATTTTCTTCAGCCTGTTTTTCCGCAAGTTCGGCTACCTTATACCTTTTTTTTGCTTCAACTAAATTAAAGTATGCCTGTTTCACCTGAAGATAGATACCTTCTTCCATTTGCTTTAAATATTTTGAATAAGACTTATATTTTTCTTCCGCTCTCAAAACCCTGTTTTTTGTTTTAAAACCATTAAAAATATTAAACTTTGCAACAGCCATGATCTTAAAAGAATCTCCCTGCGTCCCTAAAAATTGTTTATCATGGTAATTTAATTCACCAATTAAAAAAAGTTTGGGTTTAAATTCACTTTTTTCAATAGCTATATTGTGTTTTGCCGCATCCACTTTTAAACTTAATTCTTTGTAATCAGGTCTGTTTTTAACGGCAATGTTTAATAATTCTTTCAAATTATAGGCATAATCTTTGAATTTAAAATCATTAACAAATTCAAATTTCCTATCCTGATCAACACCTATAATATTATTGAAGTATGCTTTTGCCAACTTGTAATTATTTTCAGCAGTTATCTTCTTTTGAGTAACATCTCCCAAGAAAACCTTTGCCTGCAACAAATCCGCTTCCATTATAAAGCCCGTGTCATAGTATGCCTGAGCGGTTTTAACGTGTTCTTCTACCGTCTCAACCACCTTCTTCATTAACTCAACATACTTTTTTGCCAGAATAACATTTAAATAAGCGGTTTTGGTTTTAAAAATCACCTCTTGTTTAGCCCTTTCGTATTTCTTTTCTCCCGCTTCGGCCATTTTCCTGCCTGCTTTTATTCCGTGAGAGATCTTTCCGCCCATATATAACGGCTGTATTACCTGTAACTGTGTAATTGAATCGTTTAGCGGGGAAGGGTGGTTGGGGTCATGCATCATTAGATCATTAAGACTAAAGTCTTCTTGAGAAAGCGAAAGTGCAAATGTTTCCATCGGATTATTTGTTCTCATTAATATTTCATTCAGATTAACCTGAGGCAATCTGTAACCTTTGGCTTCCTTTTCCATTGTTGAGGCGGCATTTTTCTCATGTTCTACCGCTTTTAGATAAGGGGAGTTTTTTAATGCTATTTTTACCGCTTTATTCATAGTAAGCTTCTCAAGGGTTTGCAATTGTTGAGACATAGACGGTAGTGTAAATATTAATACTATTTGAATTGCAATTATAAATTTGTTTTTTTTCAACATATAATTCCCTCCGTAATTTTTTAATCCTTTTTATTTGATATAACCCTA
>JALWHA010000308.1 GCA_027038695.1 Acidobacteriota bacterium | reverse complement strand
AAAAAAATAAAAGAAAAAGGCTTTTATCCTCAATTCAGGACAAACTGGAAAGAAAACGGGTTTTTCTTTCAGAAAAATTACCTTAAAGAGTTAAAAAACTATTTTAGCGATGTAAAAATCATAAGGTTTAACCACCTTGAATTGCCTGCAATTCACTCAAACGCAAAAGACTTTAAAAGCATAGAATTGTATTCCGATAAAAATTTCTTTAACACAAGGGAACTCCTACTCCTGAAGGCCATAGGATTACGAGACGCTGACTTAATGGCGAATCTGTCTCATCTTGTAAACGATTTCAGGGAAAAAATTCCCGGGATAATAAGATGGCAAAAAAAAATGTTTACCCTTTTATCGGGAAGAAAACCTGTCAGGATTGCCACAGGCAAGGTAATCCACACAAAACAATACTTATTGGAAGAAGAAGAAGGCTTTATCTCATTTTTAATAGAAGCGACAATATCAGACTTTATAAAAAGCACGGTGGCTTTATTAGAAAAATCAGGGTGCAGGGTTCTCCAGGTTAACGCAGGGGAAAAAAACATTGAGGTTTTAAACTGCAAAAACGATATTATTGAAAATGCAATACGCCTATCTTCAAAACTGATGTTAAATGAGGAGCTACCTCCTCACTTTTACTCCATAACCGATATATAAACCTGCAAAAATCAATCACATTCTACCTAACAACTGTACACGGCACAAAATTTGCTAATTAAAATGTGTATCTTCTTTTTATATGCCGTTTTTGCATAGGAGGTAAGCAGGTGAAAAATTATTTCAAGAAAAATCAAAAGACAATTTGGGTCTTCATACTTATAATAGGTTTATACTTTTACGGAACAAACAACATCCCTTTGCTTAACAGAACAGATTCAAGGTATGCGGAAATTGCAAGAGAGATGATTACAACCGGCAACTACCTTGTTCCTCAACTTTTCGGCACGCCTCATTTACACAAGCCTCCTTTAAGTTATTGGTTTATTGCATTTGGCATGAAAATATTCGGGATAAACGAATTCGGAGCAAGGTTTTTCCTTGTAGTCTTTTCTGTCCTGTCCCTGCTGTTAATCTATCTTATTGCAAAAAAAATCTTTGACAAAGAAAAAGCACTTTGGGCATTGATACTATCTGCCTTATCCCCCGGAATTTTTTTCACCACGAGGGTGCTTGAGACAGACATCTTTCTGCTGTTCTTTGAATCGGCGGCATTCTATTTTTATCTCAATTTTCAAAAAGATAAGAGAGAGAAATGGATTTATCTTTTTTGGACTGCTTTAGGTTTAGGCTTTTTAACCAAAGGCCCGGTAGCACCGGTAATACCCCTGCTGATAATTATTACGGCAAGCGCTTTAAAATCTGATTTTTCTGAAATCAAACCACTGTTCAGGATCAAATTCTTGCTCATGTTTTTTGTCATAGCGTTTCCGTGGTTTTTATACCTTATCCTGTCGAATAAAAGGATATTGTCATACTTTCTCATAGACCAGATATATGCGAGAATAGCCGGCATAAAGGGGGTGAAAATAGGCCACCCCAAACCCTTTTACTTTTACTTTGCAATACTGCCTATCTTAATTCTCCCCTTTTACTTACCCTTTTTAATTGCGATTATCAAGAAGATAAAAGAAGGGTTAAACCAAAGGGATATATTTGTAATAACATGGTTTTCAATCCCTCTATTGTTTTTCTCTCTAATACTCACAAAACTACCTACATATATCTTGTTTTCAATCCCCCCTATGGCAATGATAACCGCTGAATGGATTGAAGAAACAAATTCAAAATCAAAAACATTATGGTTAAGTTTCGGATTGCTACCTTTTCTAATTTTATTAAACAACAGAATTTTTAAATTATCCCCTCAAATAGACGAAAGGTTAATAAAGATATCACTTACCGCAGGCATTATTTTTCTCATCCTGTTATTCTCCTTTAATTTTATAAAAAAAACATGTGCTCGTCCTATGTTTCTTATATCATGGGCAATAATTTACCTGATGGTAATCAATCTCTTTATCAGCTTTCCCGAAGTTTTAAACTCAAATAAAAAGGTTGCTAAATTAACGAAAGGTTTTACCCGAAAAAATTTCAAAATAATCTCTTTCAAGCAGTACGCTTTCCAACTTCCTTTTTACACAAATGCAACCCCTTATTTCTGTCAGGTAAAGTTTGAAAAGGGGATATTCCCATTCAAAAAAACAATAAAATGTGAAGAGTTAAAGCAAAATTGGGGAAAATCAGATTTTCTTGTGCTAACGTTTAAAAAAGACCTGAAAGAGTTATCGGAAATAGTCGGAGACTGTTTTATTCTCGCTTATAACGGAAAAATCTATGTTGTTTCAAACAAACCCTTATGGGGAACAAAAATAAGATGGAAACAAAACGTGAAAACCCACAAATACGGAAAACTAAATAATCTATTCAAATTTATAAAAACCCCTATAAAGATTGCCCGGGAAAAAGCACGAAAATCAGTGGATAACGGGTTTACCTTACACGACGAAGAACTTGCCGTTTTAAACAACAGGTTGTACTTCGAATTTGAATTCATTAAAGGGGAAAAACTCAAAGAGATACATATTGACCCGTTCAACGGAAAGGTAACCACTGACTATTCGCCTAAAGAAATGCCTGAATTTTCTGATTCAGAACTAAAAAAATTAACAAACATATCAAAAGAGCAGGCTAAAAATATCGCACTAAACCTGATAGACGGGAAGATAAAAGAACGGGAAAGGGAGATTGAAAACGGAGAACTTTGCTATTCCTTCCACATAATTAAAGAAAAATGGGAATATGAAGTATTGGTTAACAGTTTTAACGGCCTGCCGTTTAAAATTTCAACCGAACAACGGATAAGCCAACCTTAAACTCCATATAAAACCCAATTTATCAATATAAGATACTTGGGTATCAGGTTATTTTCTTTGAAAAAAATATATTGCCGAGGCAAAAATGGCTCCTAAGCCGTCACAGAGCATATCCTTTTGAGCGTCCCAAATATCCCCCTGAGCACTGACATATTCCAACGCGTGTTTAGGATTCAGGTTTCCCGCCGCTATCCACTCAATAATTTCGTAAACAGCGGCCACCGTAAATATGGCAAAAACAGGAAAGAGAAAAAGCATAACCCTTGAATTTACAAGTTTCTTTCTATCAACAAACTCTGCAATGGCAAATGCGTAAAAGCCTACCGAAAAGTGCGCAACCCTGTCGTAATTGTTCCTCTGCCACCCGAAAAGGTTGTTTACAAAGTCAAAGGGAACATTCTTAAAAACATAATGGCCCCCTATTGTGTGCATAACAATCCAGACAAACATTAAAGCATAGGCAGTATTTGAAAAGCGAAACCTCTTATAGGTTAAAGCAAGGGGGATAACCACAAGCAAAACCGTAAGGTTTTCAAAAAACCACACCTGTTTGTCAACGGGATTGATGGCACAAACAATAAAGATAACAACATACGCAAGAGCCAAAAATACTATCATTCCTTTTTCCCTTCTAATATTTTTTCTATATACAGCCTGAATCGTATAGGGTCATAATAAATTCTATAATACCTTTTTCTAATTACACTTTTTTGCAATAGGTTATTAGCCGGTATATAGTCTTTATCTGTCGGATCATTTAAAAAATTTATCAACAACCCTTCAAACTTTAATTCTGTAACCATTCCGTGTCTTGTTATTCCCTGGATATTATACCCTTCCTTTTCTAATGAACGTCTATTATCTAAATAATACTTTAGCATTGCGTCCAGATTTTTATCCAATGCTTCTAATTTTTGAAAATCCTTGTCCCTGTATATGCCAGCGTATTTTTTTCTAAGCATCCAGTGTATCCTTGCTATATTTTGGGACACAGATTTAAGCTTATTGATAAAGTCAATAGTAGAAGATATATCTTTTTCACTTATTATCTTTATTTTTTCGGTATATTCTCTGTGTATAGATTCAATTGGTTCTTTGAGTCCAATATAGCTAAAATAAAGCACAAAAGCAATAACAAATACTGCTATAATTTTATTAAATCTTTTTTGTAACCTCATAACCTTAACCCTTTAATTTTTATTATTATAGGAAATATTTACTGTTTTGTCACCTTTGTCTGTCAATTTATTTCAGAACAGGACATATGAAGGTTTTTATAAAATTTTTTACTTTTTTTGTTAAAAATTCATATTTTTATTTTACTTTTTTGTAAAAATTATTATAATTATCTTCGGGAGGTTGATATGAAACTATCATTATTACAAACACACGGATTAAAAATACTGTTAACTATTATTAAAAGCGGGAAAGAAACTTTAACTGCCTCTGAAATATCAAAGATTGAGGGATTGAAGACAGGTTATGTGGGGAAAATTCTTTTTATGTTAAGAAAGGCTGGCATTGTTTCAACAATCAGGGGCAAAACAGGAGGGTATTATCTTGCAGAAGACAAGAAAAACATAACCCTTTACGATATTTTAACTGCACTTTCACCAAACAAAACAGAGGTTGACTTATGCCCCAATATAAAAGAGGGAGAAGACTGCACCCATTCAATAGACTGTGCTATAAGGCCTGTATTTTATGAGGCTCATAATTATTTTAAATCTCTCGCAAAAAGCATAACTTTAGAAGAGATGGCTTACAGGGAAAGGGATATTATGAACAAGGTATTAGATATGAAAAAACATTACTTTAATAAGGAGAGGCCATGAAAAAGTTCTTTGAAGTTAAGGAGTTAAATGTTTCCATTGGGGATAAAAGAGTTATATCGGGGTTAAACCTTTCACTTGATAAAGGCACTATATCAACCATAATGGGGAAAAACGGGATAGGCAAATCAACCCTTGCCTATGCAATTATGGGGCATCCCCAGTATGAGGTAAGTGGTGAGGTTTACCTTGACGGTGTTGAGATTTTAAGCCTTCCTGTCCATAAAAGGGCTCAACAGGGGATATTTTTAGGCTTTCAGCATCCAATTGAAGTGTCAGGGGTAACTGTTGTTAAGTTTTTGCAGCAGGCATACAAGGCTTTGAAGGGAAGCATTGATTACACCGAGTTTCAAAAGTCTCTTAATTACTGGATGGATTTTTTAGGCATAGACAAATCTTTTCTTTACAGATACTTAAACGAAGGGTTTTCTGGCGGTGAGAAGAAGAAATTGGAAACATTGCAATTGCTATTGTTCAACCCCAAACTTGCAATCTTGGACGAGCCTGACTCAGGGCTTGATGTTGACGCATTAAAGATTGTGGGAGAGGGAATAAAGAAAGCAAAGGAAAACGGAACAACCGTTCTTCTTATTACCCATTACCAGAAACTCTTAAACTTTCTTGAGGTTGACAATGTTTTTGTTTTAAATAATGGAAAGATTGCTCTTCAGGGTGATATCACTTTGGCGGAGGAGATAGAGAAAAACGGTTATGATTATGTTCTTTCAAACGCTTGAAGGGAGTGTGCTATGGCAGATGACAAAAATAAAAATGAATTAAAATCCATAAGTGAAGAGTATAAATACGGCTTTAAAACAAAAGAAAAGTATAAATTCAAATCGGATAAAGGCCTAACCGAAGAGATTGTAAGGGCTATTTCAGAGTTTAAGAAAGAGCCTGAATGGATGCTTGAATTCAGGCTAAAGGCATACCGTGCATTTAAGAAAATGCCTATGCCGTGGTGGGGGAATACAGAACTTTTAAACACGGTTGACTTTGACAGTATCCACTATTACATAAAACCTGAAAAAGACCATGAAAAGTCGTGGGACGATGTTCCGGAAGAGATAAAAGAGACATTTGACAAGTTGGGCATTCCAGAGGTTGAAAGAAAGTTTCTTGCAGGGGTTAGTGCTCAGTATGAGTCAGAGGTTGTTTATCACTCAATAAAAAAAGAGTTTGAGAAGTTGGGGATTGTATTTTTAGATATGGATTCCGCATTGAAAGAGTATCCCGAACTTGTAAAAAAATACTTTGGCACTGTAATCCCGATTCACGACAACAAATTTGCTGCTCTTAATTCTGCTGTCTGGTCTGGCGGCAGTTTTATCTATGTGCCTAAGGGTGTTAAGGTTGATACACCCTTGCAAGCTTACTTCAGGATAAATGCACAGAATATGGGGCAGTTTGAAAGGACTCTCATTATTGCTGATGAAGGTTCAGATGTTCACTATATTGAAGGATGCTCTGCCCCTGTTTACTCTTCAGACTCCCTTCACGCTGCCGTTGTTGAGGTTATTGCTTTAAAAGGGGCGAGAATAAGGTATTCCACAATCCAGAACTGGTCAAACAATGTCTATAACCTTGTTACAAAAAGGGCGGTTGCCTATGAAAACGCAACGGTTGAATGGGTTGACGGAAATATAGGCGCAAAGTTTACAATGAAGTATCCTGCAATATTCCTAAAAGGGGAAGGGGCTCACGCAGAGGTGTTGTCAGTTGCCCTTGCAGGAGAAGGCCAGCATCAGGACAGTGGGGCAAAGGTTTTTCACCTTGCACCTAACACCACATCAAGGATTGTTTCCAAGTCTATTTCCAAAGGGACAGGCAGGGCTTCTTACAGAGGCTGGGTAAAGGTAAACAAGGGGATGAAAAACTGCAAAAGCGATGTTAAATGCGATGCTTTGCTTTTCGGGGAAAAGGCGAGGAGCGATACCTATCCGAGAATGGAGGTTTACGAGCCTACAACAAAGTTAACCCATGAGGCAACGGTATCTAAAATTCAGGAAGACCAGTTGTTCTACCTTATGTCAAGGGGGTTAAGCGAAGACGAGGCCTCAACAATGATAATAAACGGATTCTTTGAGCCTTTTACAAAAGAACTTCCAATGGAGTATGCTGTTGAGTTTAACAGGCTTGTCTCTTTAGAGATGGAAGGCTCAATAGGTTAGGAGGAGAGATGGCTATTGAAATAAAGAATTACCCTACAAATAAAAGCGAAGACTGGAGATACTTTAACCTTAAGCCTGAAAAGGTGAAAGAGGTTCTCTCTTTTAACGAGTTTGACAATGAAACGGTTTTTTTCAAAAAACTTGCGGAAAATATAGAGCATAAGAAGTATTCCCAGTTTTTCAACGAAATAGATTACCAGAAGGATTTTTTCAAAAACCTGATAATTGAAAAGGGAAGGTTTGAAAAGGTTGTTTTTGAAGAAAAAGAAAACTCAATAAACGAATACTTTATCCTTGATAGCGGGAAAACACTTTCAAGGCAGGTTGACATAACTGTAAAACCTAATTGCAAAACTGTTTTAACCATATTCTTCAAACCCCTTGAGAATTCCTTTTTA
>JALWHA010000307.1 GCA_027038695.1 Acidobacteriota bacterium | reverse complement strand
CCTTTAGTTTATCAACATTATTTTTAACCTTAAAAAAGTTTATTAAAGAAGGCAAATATTCGTCTCCGATAGGAACCAGAGCGGAAATTTTATTCAAAAGGGACTGCCTTTGCTCATCTATAGCACTTAAAGCGACATCATTAACCTTTTTAATTCCCTTTTTTTGATTTTCAAAATCCTTTATTAAAACATCAATAGCATCTATTTTATCAATAACAATATCTTTTCTATCTGAAAAATATCTATAAACATTCGGTGTTTTTTTCACCGCTTCCATTTTTTTCTTTTGAGTTGTCGCCTGGTCCGGGACTTCAAGGTCAGTATAAGCATACATATCTTTTTGCGCAACATCCCCCACATTAACCTGAATGTTGTTTTGCACTGAAAAAAAGTTTAACAATATCAATAATGTTACAAACACAAATATCAATGCAGTATAAAAATCTACCGAATGAAAAGTTTTAACAAAACCTTTAAAAGAAAACTGTACTTTATTTTTTTTCCTGTTCTTCTTCATAAATTTGATAAGCCTTAATTATTTTTTGAACAATAGCATGTCTTACAACATCTTTTTCATTAAAAAACACAAATTTAATCCCTTTAATACCCTTTAAAACCCTTTGTGCCTCAACAAGGCCTGAACGCTTTCTTGACGGCAAGTCTATTTGAGTTATGTCTCCGGTAATAACCGCTTTTGAATTAAAGCCTATTCTTGTTAAAAACATCTTCATCTGCTCTGATGTGGAGTTTTGAGCCTCATCTAAAATTAAAAAAGCATCGTTTAAGGTTCTACCTCTCATATAAGCAAGAGGGGCAACCTCAATCTGTCCCCTTTCTAAAAACCTATCGGCAAGGTCACCTGGCAATATATCAAATAATGCGTCGTATAAAGGCCTCAAATAAGGGTCAATTTTAGCCTGCAAATCCCCCGGAAGAAAACCTAAATTTTCCCCCGCTTCTACGGCAGGCCTTGTTAATATAATCTTATTAATAGATTTTTTCACAAGGTATTTAATCGCAACAGCCATAGCAAGATAAGTTTTCCCTGTCCCTGCCGGTCCTATGGAAAAAACAACATGATTGTGCTGTATATGGTGAACATAAAGTTTTTGATTTAAACTTTTAGGATAAATAGGTTTTCTTGAGTAAGGGACAATTGAGCTTACCTCAAGAACCTCGTTAAGAGTTATATCTGACGCTTCTTTTTTAATCTTAATTAAAGAAATAATTTCGTCATTAGTAACCTTTCCTTTTTTAAGGATATAAGATTCAATCATTTTTAATAAATCAATAACCTCCGAATACTCTTCACCATTTAAAATTTTAATCGTCTGCCCCCTGGCAGAAATTTTCACATTATAAAGATTTTCTATAAATTTTATAATTTCATTATTTTGGGAATAAAATTGAGGAACGACCTGGGAATCTATATCAAATTTATCCATAGTAATAGAAAAAGGCGAAGGCAAAAACCTCCGCCGTAGTAATCTAACCTCGAATTGTATTATTTTCCGTCAAAAAGGAAATTTTCTACAGGCCAGGTTCTGTTCTTCGCCTCTTTAATAGCCTTTTTAACTTCTTCTTCCGGAACGTTTCTCGGAATCTTAAACACCTGTCCGGGATAAATCAAATCCGGATCTTTAATTTTAGACTTGTTTGCTTTGTAAATTAACGGCCACTGGAATGGGTCACCGTAAATTTTTTCATAACCGGCTATCTTCCAGAGGCATTCGCCTTTAACAACAGTCCATTCCTTCGGGTGTCTCTTTAATTCTTCTTCAGCTGCTTTTCTTGCTGCTTCTTCAGCCTTTCTCTTTTCTTCGGCGATTCTTTCTTTTTCCGCTTTAGCCATTGCAATAGAATTCTTTAATGTCTTATGTGCGTCTTCAACCATATCTTTTACCTGGTAGTATTTACATTCATTTGAAGCATAGAGTTTTTTAGCTTCTTCAAATTTAGCGAGAGCTCTGTTAAATTCATCTTTAGCATAAACATTTGCTTCAGCGGACTTTGCCTTTTCAATACATTTTTCCATCATAGAAATGGATTCGTCAGCCATCTTTTTAGCCTTTTCTTTTTCGGCTAAAGCATCCTGCTCCGCTTTTTTGGCAAGTTCAATAGTCTGCATTGAAAGTTCTTTTGTCTCTGTGCACTTTTTCCATTTCTTACCGTTTTCATAACGGTCGGTAGCCTTATTCAAAGTATCTTTTGCTTTGTCAAGTTCCGCTTTTACATAATCTGCCGCACAGGCATTTTCTGCTTTTTTAACCGCATCTTTAGCAGTGGCAAGTTCTTGAGGCGGCTTAGTGCAACATGCTACCCCCGAAAGCACGACAAGCAAACTGACCAACCCGATTAAACCGAATAACCTTTTCATTAAATTCACCTCCTAAAAATTGAATTTCATTCAAATATTAACAATTAAAGGCCTTATTTGCAACTAAAATTTAGAAAAATATATAAATATTTTCTAATCAATTTCCTCCCTGGTAGCATGGTTTAACTTCTTTAATGATAACATAACAAGGCCGAAAGATACAAAAGCTAAAACAGACAATAATAAGAAAAATTTGCTATGCGGCCAGTCATGGTAATACCTGCCTACAAAACCTGCAAGATAACCTCCAATGGAAGTAGCAACAAACCAACCGCCCATCATCAAGCCTTTCATTCGTGGAGGGGCAACCTTGGAAACAAAGGACAACCCCATAGGGCTTAAACACAATTCCCCGAAGGTTATTATAAAATATGTTGAAATAAGCCACATCGGAGACACACTGTTGTTATCTAAATTCCCGCCTAATTTTGAAGCTACTACCATTATTAAAAATGCGAACCCCGTCAACAGCATACCAATCCCTATTTTTGCTGGGGTTGAAGGCTCTTTACCTTTACTGCCCAAGTATCCGAAAAGGCCGACAACAACAGGTGTAAGAATAAGTATAAACATAGGGTTAAACATCTGATAAAGTTCAGGAGGAATGTTAATATTAAACCCTAAAAGGGCAACATTTTTTCTAACAGAGTCTTTTGCAAATAATGTTAAAGCAAAACCATTCTGGTTAAACGACATCCAGAAAAATATGACAATAAAAAAGATTACAAGTAGTGCCAGAATTCTCTCCTTCTCCTGTTCTGGAGATATTTTTTTCCCATTTACCGATGATTCTTCGTGTTTTATTCTGTTTGATGCAATGTAAAACTCTTTGTATTTGTTAAAAATAATCAAAGAGAATATCATTCCTATTGACGCTGCTGCGAAAGCAAGGTTAAACCCGTTAACGGCAATTCCAAACCAATTTTTTATATATAAAGGTGCTTTGTTTCTTAAAAAACTGGCTGTTATAGGAGCAAGAAAAGCGCCAATATTTATACCCATATAAAAAATATTGTAAGCAGCATCCTTTAAGGGAGAATTAGACTCATATAAATTTCCTACTAAAACCGATATATTCGCTTTAAATAATCCATTACCAATTACAAGAACAATTAAAGCAATATAAAAAAACACCTCAGTCGGATTCGGGACCGCTAAAAGCGCATAGCCTATCATCAAAATAGCTGCACCAATATTTATTGTTTTTCTGTATCCCAGAAATCTATCGGCAATAAAACCGCCTATCAGTGGAGTAAAATAGACAAATGCAAGGTATAAACCATAAATTTGCCCAGCTTTTTTCGGTCCCCAATGAAAATAACTATCCATGTAAAGTGTAAAGAGGGCCATCATTGTGTAAAAACCGAACCTCTCCCACATTTCAGTAAAAAACAGTACCATTAACCCTTTCGGGTGTCCTTTAAACATTTATCCTCCCGTCACGCTAAATTCTGAAATATTTTATCACAGATTTCAGGCAATATTTTCTCTAAAAAATATTATATTTTTCAATACTATATAGGACTTAACCTCTCAAAGCAAAGTTTCAATAAATCTTCAACATTTGTTTTTGCTAAATCACCCTTTGATATATCCTTTAACACCTTATCTATCTCTTTTCTCCTGTATCCGAGGTTTAAAAGAATCTGGTAAACCTCTTCAGGAATATCTACACCTGTTTCACCTGTCTCTTTTACAAGTTGACCCTTTAATTCAAGAATAATTCGTTGTGCTGTTTTTTTACCTATTCCGGGTATTTTAACAAGGAAATTAGCATTTCCTTCAAGGATTGCATTTTCAATCTTTTCAACTTCAAAGGGGGAAAGAATTGCAAGTGCAGTTTTTGGGCCTATTCCCCCTATCCCTATCAATTTTTGAAATAATGAAAGTTCCTTTTTAGAAATAAACCCGTATAGTTCGTTGCGGTCTTCTTTAACAAAATGGTGGGTATAGAAAAAATATTCATCTTCTTTTTCAACCTTTGAAAGTGTCTGATAGGACACAAAAAGCCTATAGCCTATACCCGCATTATCTACAATTACCGCATTAGGCTCTTTTTCAAAAATCTTTCCCTTTATAAACGCAATCATTTAAAAACAACACTTTTTCTCAAAAGTATAAAAATTTAAATTAGTATGGGAATTAGATTTCATTAAATGCTTTGTTTTCAATATGTCCCATTCAGCGAAACTCTCCACCCTGACATTTGCCTTGCCTAATGTCTTGTAATCAACAGACACATTGTAATCCCATTTCATAAACTTTGAATTTCCACCACCTACCGTGGTTATCAAAAACCTGTTTGCTATCCCGCCAAAAGAGTAACACCTGTCTCCCTGCCATTCTTCGTCTCCCGCGTTTACATCAACGGGGATCCAGCCTATAGGTGGAAGGTAAATTTCAGCCCATCTATGATATACATTGTCAAATGACGCATCTTCCCCTCTAACCACTACCGAACCAACATACCTTGCGGGAATTCCCGCAGCCCTGCACAGCGCTATGTAAGAGAATGTGTATTCCGAACATGAGCCTGTCCCCCTTGATATAACAACAGGGGCAATGTCCCAACCGCCTACCATCTGGTAGTTTATTCTGTCTGCCAGAAACTCAAACAATTTTCTCGCTTTGAAGTAAAGGTTTTTTTCATTTCCCACAACTTTTTTAATTACATTTTGAATGACAGGGCTGTTTAAAACATACTTTTCATCGTCTGTAAGGTACACTTTTTTGATTTTTTCAGGAATATCCTTTTCAGTTCCAATTTCGTCTGGAAAGATTTTGTAAGAGATTGCATAAAACCTTCCTTCAATCTCCATCTTTGAGTTTAAGAAATCCCCGTTTTTCATATTTTCGGCAGAATAGACAGCAACCTTCTGGCCGTATTGGTCTTTAACAAGTTTATATTTGCCGACAAGTTTTACCTTTTTCAATTCCTGATTATCCCTGTTTACGGGAACAGCAATAAAAGCCTTTGCTTCAGTTATTTTTCCCGTTCCCATACATTCTACTGTTGAATAAAGTGTTACCTTTGCATCTCTTATGTCAAACCTTTCGCATTTGTTTTTTATTGAATTGATATCCGCAACATATACTTCGTCTTTCTGATAACAGGAAACATAGAGTTTTCCGTCTTTGAAGTACAACCCTGTCGGGTAAGGGACTGGGGATTTGAGATAGAAAACAGTTAATCCCGACTCAATATCAACAAGGTAAATCCTATCTTTGCCTCTGTCTGCTACCCATAAATAGCCTTGCCTTGTTTTGGAAGGCATAAAACACATTGCTGAAACGGTAGGAAAAGGGGATTTTATCTCCCTTAAAGTTGTCCCGTCTTCTTTTGAAATCTTTGCAAGGTTTTTGCCCCTGTAAATACAAGCCCATAAATTACCGTCTTTATCAAAGGCAAGCCCCGTAATCCTTTTATACGGTGCAGGCAAAGTTTTAACACAAACACCTGTTTCAAAATCTACTAAATAGATAAACTCTTTTTCTAAATCCGCTACCGCAAACAGTTTTCCGTTAAATGCAAGGGCAGACGGTTCGTAATCAGGCAATTCAATAAATTTTTTTATCTTGAAACCGTTATTTATGCTTCCCTCAAATTGATAAAGTATGTCTTTGTGCCTGTCTGTTGTAAAAAAGGAATTACCCTTTACAATAAGCCCGTTTGTAAAACCAGTAGGCATATAGGCTATTTTTTTAAACAAGTTTTTTGAATTAAAAAAGTTACCTGCAAAAAGAGATACTCCGAAAATCAGAAAAAGCAAAAGAGTAATTTTTTTCATTATTACTCCTCTTTTTCAACTGGTTTGTACACTATTCCTTCAAAAGAATAGTCAAACCTTGTGATTTTTCCCTCCGGGTCTTTTAAAGAGTAAGTAAATGGAACAGATTTCCCATCTTTTAACCTGTTGGCAAGAAAAACCTTTTTCTTTTCAACCAATTTACCTTTGCTATCATAAATATTGAGAATTATGGATAATTTGCCAACCTCAAGCCCGGTCACATTTTTAATATCAGCCTTAAAGGTAATTGTATCTTTTTTTCTTTCAATAACCTGGTTTTCAACCTTTACCCTTAAACCTGATTGCTGCTTTTCCTCATTTTCCTGATTCACAATACTATTTTCTTTACCATAGTAATTTTTTTGCACATTGTAATCAGTGAGAATTAATCTCTTCTTTTTTCCCTTTTTTTCTGTTTGTTTATTAACCTGTTGCTTTTTGTTATTTGATTTTTCACCATCACCCTGCACCGCTATTTTTAATTTGACCTCTTTAACCATTGATTTAGGCAGCATAACTTTTTTGCCGTCTTTCACAAAAAGGTAATTGCTTCCCTTTTCCCCTAAATACCTTTCAGCATAAAAATATGTGTCATTCGTAAGCACAACTTTAACATCAGGTTCTTTTACAAAATTCTTTGAACCCCTTTTAGAAGAAGCACCAATAACCGAAACCTCAGTCCCAGCAAAAAGTAACAAACTCAATCCCATTAAGAAACATACGGTTAAAATTTTCTTCATAACCCACCTCTATTTTTTTAATAAAATTGAATATCCAGGTGTATAATTACACATTCCTGTAATTCTGTCAATTATGTCTGAAACAAAAAGAAAGATTATTAAATAAGGCAGAAATATTAAAGTTAACAATAAAACAAAGAAATTTTTTATACTCCCTTTTAAAAAAGAGGCAACCATATAGTGCAACACTCTAAAAAAACAGCCTAACTGTTTGATTTCTAAAATAGTTAAATTTGCTTCTTTTGCCAACTCCTTAAAACCATACTCTGAATACCTGAAAAAATCGTAAGGCCTCTGGTGTATCTCCCACATAAATGGGAAAACTGCAAATATTCTACCCTCGTTTTTCAAAACCCTTGACAATTCCTTCATTG
>JALWHA010000306.1 GCA_027038695.1 Acidobacteriota bacterium | reverse complement strand
CATCATTGTTGCAACAGGATACTTAATCCCCAAAAAAACAAGAAAAATGACGGCTATTATAACCGCTTTGTAAAAATTTTTCATCTCAATACCCCCAAACATAACAGTAAAATTCTATTTGAAAAAAATAAAAAATCCACCTAAAAATCAATTAAAAACAAATGTTTCAATACCCTCTTTTTCGCAAAGGGAAACAAACTTCTCCGCATTGCTTTTATCCCCCACAATTGCACCGTAATGCATAGGCACTGCTATTTTCGGCTTTATAGCCTTTACCGCCTCAAAAGCCTCTTTATCAGTCATAACATAGGTTCCGCTAACTGGAAGAAGGGCAATATCTGTTTTTATCTCACTCATTTCAGGGATAAAGTCTGTATCACCAGCGTGGTAAAGTCTTACCCAGTTAAAATCAATCACATAGCCGAGCCAGTTGTTCTCTTTAGGGTGAAAGTGCTTGTTAACATTGTAAGCGGGAACACACTCAAAGGGTATGCCTTTAACCTCTCCCTTAAACTGAGGGTTTACCTTAATCACATTGTATCCCTTTAACTGCTCCGCTCCATTTTCAGGGCAAACAATTACAGTGTCTTCTTTTACGAGGTTTTCAATATCCTCTTTTGAAAGGTGGTCGTAATGGGAGTGAGTTACAAAAATAATATCCGCTTTCTTTGTGTAATCCTTCAACTTAAAAGGGTCAATGTAAACATTAAACCCTTTAAATTCAATCAAAAAGCCGTCATGCCCCAGCCATTTAACACTGTTTTCAAGAAAACCCCTCATCTCTCCCTCCTTATATTTTTGATATTTACAGATTTATTTTAACAAAATAATGAGAAATAGAAGCATTGGTTTTAGGATTTTAAAGGATAGAGTGCCTGCTTCTTTTACCACCTACCTTTTGAATGCCTCACTGTAACGAATGCAAGTCTTTTTCATTTTCCATTCTATTGTTAGGTTTTATCTGCCAACCTATTTCAGGACGGGACAGACTTCAAAAACGCAAAATAATTAAACTTTTAATCTTCTTTTTCACAAAAAGAGAGGTCTATATGGCAATAGCCGTTGGGGTTTTTGTCAAGGTAGTCCTGATGGAACTCTTCCGCAGGCCAAAATTTCCCGGCAGGTTCAATTTTTGTAACTATGGAAAACTTATATTTTCCTAATGTTTCCTGTTTTTTTTTGCTTTTTAAAGCCTTTTCTTTCTGCTCTTCGTTTAAATAAAATATTGCGCTTCTATATTGAGTACCAATATCTGCCCCTTGCTTATTCAGAGAAGTGGGATCGTGAATCTCCCAAAAATGCTCAAGTATTTCTTCAAAAGTTATAACATCATTGTCAAACTCTATTAAAACACTTTCCGCATGGCCGGTGTTCCCCGTACAAACTTCTTCATAGGCAGGGTTTTCTTTTGTTCCTCCGCAGTACCCCACTTCGGTATTTATAACCCCTTTTAATCTTTTAAAGTATGCTTCCACCCCCCAGAAACAACCTGCGGCAAGTATCGCTTTTTTAATATCCATTATTTTATCACCGAATTTATCCAATTTATAATTTGAAGCGATGACATTGCACCTGAGATCCTGCCTAATTCTTTTCCGTTTTTAAATATAATCATTGTCGGGATTCCCATTATAGCGTACATCCCTGCTATTTCAGGGTAATTATCGGAATTTAATTTAGCAAACCTTGCCTTTAATGGAAATTGTTTAGCCGCTTCTTCAAATTGAGGTGCCATCCTCAAACAAGGCCCGCACCATGGTGCCCAAAAATCTACAACTACAGGGATTTCATTTTTTTCAATATGGGTTCTAAAATTCCTCGCATTCAATTCAACAGGATGCGTTTCTTTTAAACTTTTTTTACACTTTCCACACTTCACATCTTTAGCACTATCTTTTAATTCAACCCTATTTATAGCGTCACAGAAAGGACAAACAACATACATCAAATTACCTCTTTAACCTCATTTTCATTATCCATTATTACAAGAATAGGCTTATGGTTTTCATACTCATTTTCATTCAAAAGACAGAAAGAGGTAATAATTATTTTATCGCCTACCATTCCTTTCCTGGCAGCCGCACCATTTAATTCAAAAGCCTTGCTTCCTCTCGGCCCCTTGATCGCATAGGTCTCTAATCTCTCGCCGTTATTGACATTGTACACCTGGATCTTTTCGTACTCTTTAATCCCGGCAAGATCCATAATATCTTCGTCAATTGTAAGAGAGCCGCTGTAATCAAGGTTAGCTCTTGTAATTGTCGCTCTATGTATTTTTGCTTTTAAAAATTCTCTTAACACAAGTAGCCTCCTTGTTTTTTATCCGGAATCATTATATCAGATAGCAAAAAAAGATATATAT
>JALWHA010000305.1 GCA_027038695.1 Acidobacteriota bacterium | reverse complement strand
CTTCATTTTAGAGTCTATCTCCCTGCCCTTTCCTATAAACCATGTGTTAACATTATGCCTAATTGCAGGAGCAACCGTTTTTGAATACTGCATACTGATAATCATTCCTATTCCCTTTGACCTTACGGTTGAAAAAATCTGAGTAAAAACACGCTTTAAGGGTTCATTTTTATTTGCTCTTAACTTATCTCCGTAACCTACTTCGTCAACAACCAACAAGTACTTACATTGCCCTGATGACTGCAAGTTATTGTTTGCCCATTTGTCAAAACTCTCTAAAAAATTCACCAGCTTCGCGAACCTCTCTTTTTCGTCCCGAACCGTAACAAAATTAATAATATTAACAGAGGCCAGAGCATCCTTTCTTTGATAGGACAGAAACTCTTCCAGATTTGTAATCTCAACATCTCCATAATGCTTATCAGCATTCTCTAAAATATTCTCTCCCATTGCAATTCTTGCTATGTTAAAAAAATCACTTACAATATCTTCCTCTCTTCTCTTCTTGGAGCGTTTTATGCCAAAAAACTTAAACAGAGAATCATTGTAAGTTCCGACAGTCTTTATCCCGTACTTTAACGGATTTGAAAATACATCTATAAACTTATCAATTCTATTGCGATAATTTCTATTAAACCTGTAATCCTCATCATTATAAAAAAGATACTCCAGAACCCTGCGAATATACGGCTTCCATTGAAAATCCTTAATAGACCTATAATTTTCTTTCAAATAAGGAGATAAAATCTTATAAATTGAAGATGTAACCGATTTCACAAAATCCTTCCTCTCCGAAGAGGAAAAATCATCCCAATTTTTCGGAAGTTTGGGGATAAAATGCTTACCTATCTTAATTGCAGAGTCGTCAAAAGAGAAAATATTTACATCAACATTTTTCAAGTAATCTTGATAACTCCGGTCTAAACCCCATTTCTCCCTCAACCTCCCAATCTTATTATTTTTATTTTTAAACCCGTATTGCTTTAGGTTTTCCAAAAACTCATTATTTTCAACTTCTTCTTCTCTTATGGCCAACGACAACAGATCCCCTTTTACGAAATCCACCACAAAAGAAGTAATCCCATTTAATGCAGCCTGCTCAATAATCCTCTTTAAAAGAATGGTCTTTCCTGAGCCCGTGCTCCCTGTTACAACCGTGTGTTTCGTTAAATCCTCTAACGGTAAAATCGCTTTCCCAACAGGCTCTTCAATATAATTGCCTAACCAAATTCCGTTTTGATCACTTATCACACCTCCTAAACCGGCAGGCCTATCTACAGGTTTCACATCTTCAGTAAATTCAGGCTCTTCCATTTTCTCCTGCTCTTTTGAGACAGAGTCATTATCTTTTTTAATTTGAAGGGAATCCGTTTCTCCTCCGGCAACCCCCTTTGTATACAAAGTAAAAACACCGTGCTCACAAACAATTTCGGATTGAAAAAATCCGCTTAAAAAGTCATCTCCCTCTACTTTAGCGTTAAAAAAACCCTTTAAAAAACCTGTAACATTGTTTAAGCCGACATCTCCTGCAATGCCGACGGCAAACTCTGCGCCTTTTTTAATAAACTCGCAGGCTAAAAAAGCCGAATCCTTAAACCCGAGAAAAACACCTCCCTTAACCTCGTGAATTTCCCGTAAAACATCCTCAACACTCCAAAAATTGTCCTTAAACGCCAATGCGCCTAATTCACTATCATAGTTAAGGACAAAAACGTTTAGCGACTCTTCCTTTAACAACCCGGCAAACTCTTTAAAACTCATATCTTCGCAAACAGTTCCAGCCTCAAAACCGCCAAAATCCCTCTCTTCAACAAACCTCTTCAACCGCTTAACATCAACATCATAGGAATAGAATCCGAAATTAACCCTTTCAAAGCGATTTTTTACACCGCTATCATTGGGAACCCCTGTTCCCTTTACTCCTCTGAATAGAGAAAATTTATCCGCCAGAACCTTATCCCTGGTTATAGGCAACAACTCCCAGGGGAAATTAAAAACAGAAAAAGACTCGGCTAACCCCTCGCCCTTAAATTCCACAACCAGTTCTAAAGCCATACCGTCAGGCAAAGAGTTAAGAAAAATCAACAAATCCGTTGCATTTTTATCCTGCTTTAACCTTAAAAAAAGAAGGCTTCTATCATCTTTCAAAAAAAGGTCTATACCCTCAAGGTTATCAATCGGCAAAGAAAAAGAAAATGAATCTATTTTAAAAACCGCTCTGTCTAAAAAAACAGATATATTTAAGGTTCTCTCACTCAAACCCTTTTCTCCTACCTTAGATTTTTAACAATTTTATATCATAAAAAAAAACAAATCAACAAAAAAACAGATAAAATAAATAAAAAATAATGTTTACTATTTATACA
>JALWHA010000304.1 GCA_027038695.1 Acidobacteriota bacterium | reverse complement strand
TTCTAATAAGGCTACAGAATTTACAGTTTGAAAATTCCACGACGTAGAATAACCATAAATATCCGTCCAATTAGAATCTAAAACTTCTGTGTCTTTTTCTTCTACCCAATATTTTGGTTGAGGGTCATCCTTACCACAAACAGGACAACTGTTCCATTGTCTTTTAGTGTCGTCATGTATATATCTACAATATTTACACTGTAAAATTAATTTTCCTTCTTTTATCATTTTCTCTATTTTTTCTTGAGAATATTTCCAATCAAAATGAGGATATCACGATTACCGTTGAATCACTTTCGATGTATATAAATGAAAATAAAGAAGCAATGGACCAGATTCAAAAAAACACGAGAAAGGTTACTGAAAATACTGAAAACCTTTCCTCTCTTTCCCTTGAAACCTTTAGTGCAATAACTGAAATGGAGTCTACTTTTAAGGAGATTTCTAAATATATTGATTACACCCAGAAGTTAACAGGGGAAATTATAAAAATTTCAAAATTCGGCATGAATCAGTCTCGTGAAACACTTATGAGTGTTGAAAAAGTAGGAGAAATTTTAAATACCTTTGTTTTTAAGATAAATTTGTTAAAAGAGCAATCAACTAAAATTGAAAGAATTGTAGATGCAATTTCAAGAATAGGAGAAAGAACTAACTTGCTAGCGTTAAATGCCTCAGTTTTTTCTCAAAACAAAAATGCTGATAACCGGGATTTTGAAATAATCACCGAAAAAATTATGGAGCTTTCGGAATCTTCAACAATTGCTTTAAAGGAGATCTCCCAGCTCATAGTCCAATTTGAAAACGTTATACTTGAATTAACTCAGTTAGGGAAAGAGGGTGGATCGGCTATGGAAAAGGCTTTAAAAAACATGTATCAAACTACCGAGAACTTTTCGGACATCTCTACCAGGCTTACCGAAGTTGGTCACCATTTCTACAATATAGCAACAGCTTCTAATGAGCATTCTTTAGGTACTCAGCAGATAAGAGATGCTGCACATCAGATTAGTGACCTTTCAGAAGATATTGCAAATTTAATGTCTGCTGAAGATAAAATTGTAACCTATGTCGGTACGAAAACCACATTTGTATCTGAGATTATAGAAACGCTTGGAAAATCTCTGGACGTTCAGGCTGAAAAAGTACAGGATTTACTTAAGGAATTTAAAGTTGTGGAAAATTCTACAAGAAAAATGCAAAGAGAAAGCGAAGACTTAGAATTAAGTAATTCCATTTCAATTGATTCTATTACCAAAATTGAAGAAGGTTTTAAAAAGAATTTTAAGAACATTTTGACTATGTCAAATACCTCTCTTTCCCTGAAGAAATATGGAGAATACTTAAGTGAAACTATCGATTTTTTCAGGTTGCCCCATAGGTTTAAGGGAGGATTGTTAAGAGTAAGCGGGATTTCCATACCGTATAAAACATTAGACCCGGCTTTTGCTGATACTATCTGGGAATCACAGATTTTGGATTTGGTTTACTCGGGGCTAGTAAAATACAATTATCTCACCAACATTGTTCCCGACCTTTGTATAAATTGGGAAATATCTGATGACGGCTTAAAATACACCTTTTATTTAAGAAAAGATGTTATGTTTCATAACGGACAGGCATTTACCTCAGCGGATGTTCTGGCAACATTTAAAAGGCTTCTTTCAAAAGAAACAAATTCCCCTAAAGCTGGTATCTTTTTTAGTATAAAGGGTGCAAAAGAATTTCATGAGGGGAAAACAGCTGTTTTAGAAGGTATACGAATAATTGATGAATATACTGTGCAATTTATATTAGAAAAACCGTTAGTATTTTTTCTTGATTTATTAACTTTGACAGCGGCAAAAATTGTTCCTCAAGCAGAGTATCATCGTATTTCTCAGGGTTTAAGTCTGATAGGTACTGGTCCATTTAAGGTTGAATTTTTTGAACCTGACAAATCTATTGTTATGAAAAAGAACAATATATACTACATACACAACAGGCCTTTTTTAGATAGGATTATTTTTGATTTAAGCGAAGAGGGGAACAAAAAAGCAATGGATAGATTTGAAAAGGGGGAGATTGATTTTGTTTTTGCCGGTGACGAAGAATATGTTAAAAAGTTGAATGAAAAAAGTGATTTGAAAAACCTGATTGAAACTATACCTCAAGTATCTACATATTTTTTGGCTTTTAATTGTAGAAAAAAACCATTTGATAATCCAAGGATAAGAGAGGGATTTAATTTAGCTATTGACAGGTTTGAAATTATTAATTCATTACCGTCAGACTATGCTATTCCCGCTTTTTCTATAATTCCAAGCGGTATTTTTACGCAAGTATCTAAATTGATTTCTTCGAAATATGACCCGGATAAGGCTGTAAGGATT
>JALWHA010000303.1 GCA_027038695.1 Acidobacteriota bacterium | reverse complement strand
GTTTCCCTTCCCTTTAAGTTAGGATTAGGGGGAAGGATAGCAAGCGGCAAACAGGGGTTTTCATGGGTTCACATTGAGGATTTGTGCGGAATTATTCTCTTTGCAATTGAGAATGAAAAAGTTGATGGGGTTGTAAACGCGGTTTCTCCCAATCCTGTTGACAATAACGAGTTCACAAAGGTACTTGCAAGGGTTTTGAAAAGGCCTGCCATTTTTCCCGTTCCCTCATTTGCACTTAAATTGCTTTTTAGAGAGGGAGCCGCTGTTTTGATTGAAGGGCAGAGTGCCGTGCCGAAAAAATTGAAGGATTTTAACTTTGAGTTTAAGTATCCACAATTGGAACATGCTTTGAGACAGGTTTTTTCATGAAGGGTTTTGGATTTTATAAACAGGCTTTCCTTGACTACCTTTTAAAGGAAAAGAATTATTCAATTAACACAATAATCGCTTATGGAGAAGATTTAGACCTTTTTAAGGATTTTTTAAACCTGTTTAAATTAAGTATTGAAACTGTGCAAAGAGACGATGTCAGGATATTTATATCCTACCTCTCAAGAAAAGAGTTTGAGAAAAACACTGTTGCAAGAAAAATCAGCGCTTTGAAATCATTTTTTTCTTTTTTGAAAAATAGAAAATATATTGAAAAAAACCCGGCTGCACTTGTCTCGTCTCCAAAAAGGGGAAAGGTTTTGCCTTCTTTTTTAACCGAAGAGGAGGTAAGGAAACTGTTTGATTCTATTCCCGAAGCGGTTGACTTTAAGACGGCGAGAGACAAAGCGGTTATTGAACTTTTTTACGCAACCGGATTAAGGGTTTCCGAACTTTCAAACCTGAAAATGAGGGACATAGACATTCAAAACCAACTTGTAAGGGTTCTTGGAAAGGGGGGAAAAGAGAGGATTGTCCCCTTCGGCATTCCCGCAAAAGAGGCACTGGAAAAGTACTTCAGGTTTAGAATGGAACACCTTAAAGAAAAGAAAAACCTTTCGGAAGAGTATGTTTTTTTAAATGTCAAAGACGGGAAACACATTACAGACAGAGGAATGAAGTTTATTGTTTCACAAATGCTTAAAAGAGTTTCTTCAATGAAAAAACTATCCGTCCACTCATTAAGGCATACCTTTGCGACACACCTTTTAAACAAAGGAGCTGATTTAAGGGCAATTCAGGAGTTGTTAGGCCATGCATCCCTTTCAACAACTCAAAGGTACACTCACCTTTCAATTGACAAACTTATTGATATTTACCGCAATTCACACCCTGACGAAATGTAATTATTTCTATTTTTTATTGTTATAAAATACCTTTTAACATTTGTGCCGAATTTAGAGGTTTATCCGCTTTTTCCCCTATAAGGTTTACTGCAAAATCAAAAAGCGGGGTTGTGTTTTCGCAGTTAATTTTATTTAACGGTTTTTCAAGAACACTGTTTAGACAGGGAATTTCCCGTCCGCTTTCTTTTAAAACGCCTGATAACCTTAATATCCACACACAGAAGTAAGAAACACATAATTTCAAATCGCAGTTTTGTTTAAGCGAATCAACCACATGCTTTATAAGCCTGAAAAGTCTGGGGTTTTTCTCTTTTTCATAGACAAACCTGTCCACCACTTCAGAAATAAAGGATAGTGCTAAAAATTTTTTCATATCCCCCTTAACCCACTTTTGCAAGTTTTCTTCAAGTTCAACATTGTTAAGGGAATTAAGCCCCCCCTTCCCCCTGTCAAAGTAATCAAGTTTAACAAATGAAAAGGGTTCTAACTTTCCCTGAAACCTTGATTTAAGCCTGTTTCCACCCTTTGCCACAAGGGAAATCTTCTGCCCATTTTCGTTTATAGCGACAACAACCCTGTCTGACTCGTTGATTACAAAGGTTTTTAAGATAAAAGCCTGCTCAATCTTTACAGACATTATCCCTTCTTAAACTTTTTTTGAAGGTGAGGGATTAAGCCCCCGTCGTCAATTATATCCCTTACAGCCTCTGGAATAGGGGGATAGGAGTATTCAACCCCGTCAACTATAAGTTTGTTCTCTTCCCTCTTTATCTCAATCTTTGAATCCTTTGTAATCTTATCCACAACCTCGGGGCATTCAATTGCGAGAAGGCCTGAATTTATGCAATTTCTGTAAAATATCCTTGAAAATGACTTTGCGATTATAACATCAACCCCCGCATACTTGATACAGGTTGCAGCCTGCTCCCTTGAAGAACCGCAACCGAAGTTTTTCCCGGCAACAATAATGTCTCCCTTTTCAACCGTTTTCACAAATTCAGGGTCTAAATCCTCAAGTGCATGCTTTGCCATTTCATAAGGGTCTGTAATTGTATATGTGTATTTTCCCGGAAAGATAACATCGGTGTTTACATCGTCTCCGTACTTAAATATCTTCATTTTAAATCCTCCACAGAGCAGATTTCCCCTTTAATTGCCGATGCGGCAACGGTTTCAGGGGATGCAAGGTAAATAAAAGCCTCTTTGCAGCCCATTCTTCCCTTAAAGTTTCTGTTTGCCGTTGAAATGCAAACCTCGCCGGGGGCAAGCACTCCTTCATGTGCTCCGAGACAGGGCCCGCAGCCGGGGTTCATCACAATTCCCCCTGCCTCAAGAATCTTCTCAAACAGCCCCTCTTTCAAAGCCTGCATATAAACTTCCATTGATGCGGGGAAAACAAGAAGCCTTACTTTGGGGTTTACTTTTCTTCCTTCAAGAATTTTAACCGCAGCCCTTATATCCTCAATCCTTCCGTTTGTGCATGTGCCTATTAAAGCCTGATGAATCTTTGTGCCCTTAACCTCTTCAACAGGGGCAACATTGTCGACTGTGTGAGGCTTTGCCACCTGCGGCTTGATTTCAGATAAATCTATCTCAATAACCTGCTCGTATTCAGCATCTTCGTCAGGGAGAATCACCTCGTAATCGTTTTCGGAAATGCCCCTTGACTTTAAGTACTCATAAGTCTTTTCGTCAGGTGCAAAGTATCCGTTTTTTGCACCCATTTCAACAGACATATTTGAAAAAACAATCCTGTCTGCAATGGAAAAGCCTTTTGCTCCCTCTCCAGAAAACTCAACAGACCTGTAAAGAGCGCCGTCCGCCCCGATTTTGCCTATTAAATACAGCATTGTATCCTTTGCGGTTGCGTTTTCGTTTAATTTCCCTTTAAAAACAACCTTTATTGTCCTTGGAACTTTAAGCCATATTTCCCCTGTTGCCCAGATTGCCGCCGCCTCGCTTCTCCCTATTCCGCAGGAAAAAGCCCCCAAAGCGCCGTAAGAAACGGTATGAGAATCGCTTCCAACAATTAATCTTCCAGGCCTTGCATACCCCTTTTCAATAACAACCTGATGGCAAACACCCGTATTTATGTCGTAAAAGTTTTTAATACCGTATTTTTCCACAAACTCCCTGACAATCTTATGATTTGTCGCATACTTCTCATTTGCTGCGGGAACACAGTGGTCAAGGACAATCAAAACCTGCTCCGGATTATAAACCTTCTCTGCGCCTATTGACTTAAACTTTCCGTAAATTGCAGCCGAATTGTCGTGGCTCATAACATAATCAGGCTTAACAACAACAATCTCGCCGGGAACGACGCTGTCTTTCCCAGCCTTTTTAGCAAGTATCTTTTCAGCAAATGTCTTGCCCATAGTTCACTCCTTTAATATGTAATAACTTCCTTTGGTTTTGCCTTTTTTATCAAGAATGCCTTTTTTCACCAAACCAGACAAAATCTCCCTTGCCCTTCTCTCTTTTACTCCCAGCAAACTCTCAACACTTTTTACATCAATCTTCCGGTTTTCTTTAACAAACAAAATTATTTCCTCTTCCTGATGGGATAAAACAACATTTTTCGGCACTTTTTTGGCACTTTTTCGGCGCTTTTTCGGTGCTTTTTCGGCATTACCCGTCATTATTTTATTAATTTTTCTTTCAAATACAATTGCTGTAAAGTTAAAATTTTCTTCAATCCTAAAATCAATACCTCTCTTTTGACACAGGTTTTTAATTTTGCCTATACCACTCCCCCAACTTTCAATATAATTCAACTCCTTAAAAAGGCCAGCAATCACCTTGTTTCTTAATTCACTCCTTCCGTTTAAAACATCTTCAAGAGTAAGCCCGTTCGGAAAGCCGCCAGGAGAAACAATCTCCACCAAATCATCATAAATAGCAACTTTTATATCACTGTTTCTTGTGTAATCACGGTGCACTATAGCATTTAAAATAGCCTCTCTTAAAGCAACAAGGGGAATTTCATAATCTTCCTCTCTCTGTAAATCCTTAACTTCAGCATGTAAATTTAAGTGGTTTTTCAAAAAATTTATAGTATTGTGTAAATTAGAGAATAAATCCTCATCAAATTCCTTTTTATCAATAAAAACTTCTTTCGTTGTGCCTTTAAATCTCGCACACTTAATTTCAGTATTCCCTAACATGCCAAGAACAATAAGCAAGGCATTAGTAGGAACATTTTTATTATTTAATCTTTTTATCAATTTTAAATTAACAAGTTTTTCTTTACTGAATTTTTTACCTATCTTTTTAAATTCATTGTAAATTACATCTAAATTGATTTGTTCTAACTCAATTTCAAAATTCACTTCTTCATCAAAACTTTTGTTTACTCTTTGTCGTTGAAGTTCGGCAATAATATTTTCATCTGCAAGCCTATTTGTTGAACCAACTCTTATATAAGTTCCTTTTAATTTTCCTATGTTTTTCAGGTAATAAGGTAAAAGAGAACCCCTGAACACCTCAACAACAAGAACAACCTTTCCTTTTAGATTTTGAATATAAATTTCAGGTAAAATTGTTGGATAGCATAAGTCATTAATAATAGATGTTATTTTTTCTTCATATTCAAAAACTTTGTCTTCATTAATTCCGACAATTTCTCTTTTTTTATTTACCCCTATTATAAGTTTACCACCAGCAGTATTACTAAAAGCCACTATTGTTTTTGCAATTGCTTCACCTGAAGGCATTCTTTCTTTAAATTCAAGTTTTTTGTTTTCTCCCTGTTGAATCTCTTTAAGCAACATAAAAAACCTTTTTTGCCCCCTTTGTTTACAGATAATACGCTATTGTGGAATTGTCTTTCAGGGTTTTTAAATACTGGTAAATTCTTTTCAACTCTTCCGCCTCTTTTAGAAAAACCCTTACTGTGTAAGAAAAATACTTCCCGCCGCTTGACTCCTTCTTCTCAACCAGATCCCTGTTTATATCCCTGTCAATTATGTTTTCCATCTCTTTTATAACATCTTCAATAATAAGCACATCGGATTTGCCCATAATCTTAAAGCAGTAATCAACGGGGAAATCTATCAATTCGTCAAGGCTTTGCTTTTTGCCTGTTAAAATGCAGTAATTTTGCTGAAAAGCCCTGTCTTTTCCGTTGTTATTATTTTCCATCCCTTCCTCCTATTGTCAAAACCGAAGTTAATTCTAACGACTTATTCACCAAACCCTCTATATCAAAGGCTTTTTCAGCCTCCCTCACTTCCTCAATTTTACCGTAAATCTCTGGAAATTTCGGCACAAAAAGGGAACAGCAGTCTTCGTAAGGCTCGATTGAAATCTCATAGGTGTCAATCCTCTTTGCAAGGGAAATAATCTCCTGTTTGTCATAGCCTAAAAGAGGCCTTAAAATAAGGTTTTCTGAAGCGTCTGTTATGCACTGCAAATTGTCAAGGGTCTGGCTTGCAACCTGCCCCAAATTGTCTCCAGTTATAATTGCCTTGCAGCCGTATTTTTCCGCAAGTTTCTCGGCAACCCTTACCATAAACCTTCTCATCAAGATTATAATCAACTTATCGGGGGACTTCTTTTTCAACTCCTTCAAAACAGGGGTAAAGTTTACAATTGAAAGTTTAATCTCAGGCTGAAATGCGGTAAGTTTTTCAGTTAATTTCTCAATCTTTCTCTTAACCATATCGGAAGTGAAGGGAAACCCATGAAAATAAACGGGAAAAACCTCGCATCCCCTCTTTTGCATCAAAAATGCCGCAACAGGGGAATCAATGCCCCCTGAAAGCATGGCAACAACCTTTCCCGACACCCCAACGGGAAGGCCGCCAATCCCCCTTTCGGTAATGCAAAAAACATAAGCCCAATCCTTTTGAACCTCAATCCCTATAACCGTATGGGGGTTTTTTATGTCAACAGGGGTATCTATCCCGTTTTGAAGAACATAAGCAGCAACACTCTGGCTTATTTCAATTGAAGTCATGGGAAAGGTTTTATCGCTTCTCTTTGTCTCAACCTTGAAAGATTCAGGCTTTTTATCAAGAAGGGAGAAAAGTTCAAGCGCCGTTTTGCCCATATCCTCAATTGTTTTAGCGCACTTCTTCCCTGCCGAAACCGAAACAATGCCAGGCGTATTCTTTAAAACATCAACAATATCAAGGCTTTCCCCTTCAAGGTAAATCCTACCCCTTGTCTGCTTCAAAGAATACTTTAACCCCCTTTTATGCAAAGCCTTCCTAATATTGCCAACAAGCCTGTTTTCAAAAAGCCTCTTGTTTTTCCCCTTAATAAAAATCTCGCCGTATCTCACAATAAAAACATAGTTCATCTAAACCTTCCCTCTCCTCTCATTTTCCGTAAGATTATATCAGAAGAAAAAAATTAAAAGATAATTTTTAGTCAACAAAAAACTCCAAAGAATATGAGGTGTTTAAATCACAGGGTTGAAAAGTTACCAGCAATCCATTTTGCTCTTTATATTTTGCTTTTTCTTTTTTGGTTGTTTGTTTCTTTGCAGATCTTAAAGAAAAAACTATTCCTCTATATTCAACATCAGGAATAGTGATACTTTGAGACAACTCTAACTGTTTAAGTATGTACTCTACAAAATTTTTAGAACTTTTTAATTGATGGATGGAATCTGCTAAATACTGTGATTTTAACTCTACCAAAAAAACAAACAATCTATTTTCAACAGGCACAAAAAAAACAGCATCACATTTAGAGTAAAACTTTGGTTCTGAATTTTTAAAGATAGTAGTAAAACTTTTTTTAACATCTAAAGTCAGGACAAAGACTTGCCCGTGTGACTTAAAACTGATTTGCTTACACTTTGCATCTTTATGCTTTTCCTTAACAATCCAGAATCCCTTATTGTTTCTTCTAATAACAAAATCATCTTGAATATTATTATTTAAACTAACTATCAAATTCTTTTCTTTCATTTGCTATCTGTTTTTATCAATGAGAAAAAGATATCGTCGCTTGCCGAATTTAAAGCATTAATAACATTATCAAAACTTTCTACAATTATTCCCTCTTTTTCTATAGGCATTAATCTTACTTCTCCGTTGTCAACCAGATAAGGGTTAATATCCTCTTTTTTCAAAATCATAT
>JALWHA010000302.1 GCA_027038695.1 Acidobacteriota bacterium | reverse complement strand
CCCCATATTCATACTGGAAGTGACTCATGGGAAACTTACCTTATTCTAAATAACACCATAGCAGAGGAACAAAAAGCAACTGTTTATTACTATGACGAAAACGGAAATGTAATTCAAAAATCAGAGTATACATGCAATCCTTACACTGAAAAAAATATTTTTTTAAGGCAGATAGGGGCGATAGCGGCAAAGGTTTACACCTCAAGTTCTTTTTTAAGGGTAAGGCTCGGATATATTGCAAAGGAAGACCTTGGGGGAGGGACAGCTGAATTTGCGCCCTCAACAAAACTCTATCAATATTTAATAATGAACACATCAAATTATTATGACGAACTTACCTGGTCGGGGTTTGCCTTATGGAATGCTACAAACAAAACTGTAAATGTACAATTAACAGCCTATTCGGAAGAAGAGGAATTATCCAGCAAAAACATAACACTCCAGCCTTATGAAAAAATAGTTGACTTTTTTGATTCCTTTTTTGAAGTTGACAGTTTTAAAGATATTACTTCCGTCACAATAGAAGCGGATCAGGAAGCATTAACGGGAGTTGTGATTTCAGGAAAAGAAAACGAAAAACTGCTTTTTGCCTCGCCGAGAGGTTACACAAGAGCAACCAATCATGAGGAATATATAGATGCTAACGTAGAAAGCACCAATGTTGTTTATACAAATGGAGATCAAAAATATCATGCATTTATTAAAACACCGGTTGATGTAAGCGGCAAAGGAAACAGAAAGGTATCCTATTATTTTTACCATGTATCATGGGGAACTTACGGGCCGATTGACAGTATTGTTTCAAACCCGGTAGATTATAGTATGTCCAGTATCCAATACATTGCACCTTCAGAAGACGGCAATGCTATCTATTTGTTCGGAATAAACTATGGAAGCGAATTTGTGGTCAAAAAGTTAAATATTAACGGGACGGAACATATTGAATGGGAATCGGCTTTAGGGAATGCCGGTTATTCAAATTTTCTTCTTAATGACCCGATGGATGTAAAAATCAGAGGATGCGAATTAAACGGACTTATTTTTGTAACTTACAAGGATAAAGACAACAGCTGGAAAGGTGTTACAAAAATATTAGACGCTTCAGACGGAACAACTGTTGCAAACCATACAGGATTTGATTCCTCCGTCCAATACGGTGATGTAATATCTTACACAAGAAACTCTCACAAAATGGCCATGATATCTTTAGCATACTATACCGATTATCTCCAATGTGCAATATATGATTCTAACGGAAATTTTGTAAATCATATATACGGAGAAAGCCCCATCCCTGATGCACAGGACAAATTGCACCTTGTTATGGCAACAACAGTTAAAAATGATAGAGTTTATATGGTTGTAGGGGTTCAAACAAGTGTCCAATCAGGCTATGCAAGATATCACCTTTACCTTGTTTCAGTAAGCCTTAACGATAATGATTTCTCAAATGCTTCAATAACAGATTTAAGAACATTCGTTCCCCATGCATCTTCCTGCTTTATGTTTTTTAACTCTTTATTTTCCTCCAAATCAAAAAATGCATCTTACTCACTTGAAATAATCACATCACCAATACTGACAGAAGATTTCAGCAAAACAATTTTTGTACAAATTGATGACAACGGAGTGCCTTTGGATTATCCATACTTTATTAAGCCTCTACCCTATCGAGTTAAAGGAATAGGGATGTTATTTTTTGGATACTATGTTTTTGCTACCGAAAACGAATACTATAATATGACCTCTTACAGAACAAAGGTTATTTGCAGAGCATTATCTGCTGAACAAATATTAAATTACTAATTTTGACAAAAGGGGGGTTAAGCCCCCTTTTTTTATACATCTTTCCCCAATGAAACAGGCTTAAGTGATAGATATCACTTTACAAAACCGCAAAGTGAATATATATTATAGCTAACTAAACAAAAATTATTTACAAATGAGTATTTTTACAAAAGAGGAGGCAATATGAAAATCTTAAATTTTACTTCAAGAATAATAATAGCTTTTTTTTTACTAACCGGCATTCAAGTGTTCGCAAACATTTACTATTTGCCGCACATTCACACCTCAAGCGACGCGTGGGAAACTTATTTAATAGTTGACCCCGTTCCTTACGGGCCTGCTTACTATGAATTGACTCTTTTTGACGACGACGGAAATGTAATAAACACATTAACGGGAACGATTCCGAGAAAACAGGAATTAAGGTTATCTTTAAGGCAGTACGGGGGAACAAGCGGAATCTTTAAGACAAAGGCATATCCCATCAGAGTGAGACTGGGATATATTGCAAAAGACAGCCTTGGCGGCGGAACGGCGGAATTTTCACTGCCGTCAAAATTAAGCATGCAGTCTTTAATGACATTATCCAATTACTATGACAAACTGAATTGGAGCGGTTTTGCACTTTTCAACGGTTCTGAAAAAGATATTACAGTTAAAGCTTACGGGTTCAAAGACGGAACACAGGTTGTAACCAAAACCTTTGATATGGCACCTCATACAAAGGTGGTGGATTTTTTTGACAACTTTTTAGGGCTCATCAGTTTTTCGGACATTGATACGGTGTTGTTTTCAACAGATTATCCGGCACTTACCGGAATTGTAATTTCAGGAAAAGATAATGACAAACTTTTATTTTCCCTGTCTTACAATACAGTGCCTCAACAATCCGTTTACAATGAAGAATATTTTGACGGGCTTTTTTACCAAAAGGGACTTGCAAATGTAAACGGGAATTACTATACATTCGTAACTTACAATGGAAAATACTATTTAAGGAAAATATATGGGAGTGACGACCCTCAATTCGGCATGTACGAGTTGGAATCTGATATATTTGTGGACAACATAATCCCAAGTTCAGACGGCGAAAATTTAATTGTTTTGGGACTAAATGAGGCTTCCTTAACATTTGTTGCGGCAAAAATAACTCCAACAGGAGAAACCCTGTGGGAAACCGAAGTTGGAACTAACTACTTCGACGGCGAGTTCAGTGATACCTATATCATTGGACAGGCCTTAAGCGGCAAGCTTATAATAGCATTTCAAGATATGGAGTTGGATAAAAATGTAGTAATGGTAATTAACGAGGATAGCGGAGAAATAATTTCCAATAATTCAACCTTTAGCCGGAGCAAAACATTTTACAAAGCCTTTATTCATTCAGGGACAATATGCATGGCATCAGGCTTTTCTGATTCCGGCAATTTCAAACTTCAGTTTATTTTTTACGATACAAACGGAAATGTTGTAAAAACAATTTCAGGAGACTCCCCTGTCAACACAAATGCTAACAATATCGTATTTGACGCATTTGGAGAGGGGAATTATATATATGCTGTGTTAGGAATACGCAACTCCGATGGAAATTATTCATTATACGCAATGGCTGTACCTGACAACGACACTAATTTCTCCAATGCTTCAATAGTAAGTCTCGGCAGCACCAATATAACAAGAG
Source organism: Acidobacteriota bacterium (assembly GCA_027038695.1). Lineage (GTDB taxonomy): Bacteria > Acidobacteriota > Holophagae > Thermotomaculales > Thermotomaculaceae > Thermotomaculum. The sequence continues at coordinate 3,923 of JALWHA010000302.1, read as the reverse complement.
AGTCTGCCGTTTATTCCGGATTTACGGAGAGCTTTGATTCCTCAAACTATGACAATACATGGGTAATTATGACTTCCCCGTACTATTACGGTCAAAATGGAGCAAAGTTTCTCGTTAAAGTTAAGGACAATCTTCCGACAGGAATTTACAGCAGCGGTTCTATGCCTTACAAAGTTACCGGGGCATCGACCATTGACGGAGGATTTCTTATTATTGGCCAGCAAGGAGAGCATATCGATACATCAATCATAAGGACAAAGTTGATTGAAAAAACCTTAATCGGGAATAATGTTTTAAACTATTAAAATGATAAGAGAAGGGGGCTTAACGCCCTCTTTTTTCATCTTTGATAAATAATTTTACCCTTTTTCATTACGGCGGATATGTGGTTAACGCCGTAATTGTAAACAAGGAATTTGTAAGATGGGATATCTAAAAAGATTAAATCAGCCTGTTTCCCTTTATGTATTGAGCCTGTTTTATTGTGCAAGTCAAGTGAGTATGCCGCATTTATGGTTGCGGCGTTTATAGCCTGCTCTACGGTTAATCCCATATTGAGACATGCAAGGGTTATTATCATTTGCATTGAGTGGGTGTAAGAACTTCCAGGGTTAAAGTCTGTTGAAAGGACAACTATGCCTCCCCTTTCCACAATCTTTTTAGCAGGGGCATACTTTTGAGACATAAGGAAAAAAGTAGTGCCAGGAAGCATAACAAAAACAACATTCTTTGATACCATTGCGTCAATGCCTTTGTCTGAAATATGAACAAGATGGTCTGCACTCTTTGCCCCTAACTCGGCGGCTAATTCCGCCCCACCTAAAGGAGTCAACTCGTCTGCATGCATCCTTATCTTAAACCCCAATTCTTTAGCCTTTGTTAAAATCCGCCTTGATTCTTCAACATCAAATACCCCTTCTTCACAGAATATATCGCAGTACTCTGCAATGCCCTGCTCTTTTGCCGCAGGCAACATCTCATTGATTAAAATCTCTATGTATTTTTCTTTGTTATCCCTGTATTCAGGGGGAATTTCGTGAGCCCCTAAAAAGGTTGCCTTAATATCAACAGGCATGGTATCCATTAGCCTTTTTATAACCCTCAACTGCTTTAACTCGGCTTCGGTATCAAGCCCGTAACCGCTTTTAATCTCAAAGGTTGCAACACCGTGCTCAATCATTTTGAGCAAATTGCTTTTTGCCGCTTCATAGAGTTCGCTTTCGCTTGCTTCCCTTGTTTTTCTAACAGTGCTGTTAATCCCGCCTCCCCCTTTTGCAATTTCCATGTAGGTTTTGCCCTGAATTCTCATATTAAACTCGTCTTCCCTTGTTCCACCAAAAACAAGGTGGGTGTGAGGATCAACAAATGAAGGCGTTACAACCCTGTTCCTTGCGTTTATCACCCCTGAAACTTCAATATCGGGATTTGGATTGTCAATAATCTCTTCAATTATGCCGTTGTTTACAACAATTGATACATTTTCGTAAACAGAAAGCCTTTTAAAATCAGAAAGTATGGCGTAATCTTCGTTTACCGGGGAAACCAATTGCTTTATATTTTTAATCAATGTCTTCATTTTCTATTTCCTTCTCTATGCCCTCAATAAACCTTGCGGTAAAATCTATTGCTCTTTTCAATTCAGAAACAAGCCTGAATTTTTCCCTTCTTAATTCTTCTATCTCACCTTTTAAGTCTTCTATCTTTGCATAAGCGTTGTTTATAATCTTTTCAGCCTGTATTTCACTCTCTTTTACAATCATTTCAGCTTCTTTTAAGGCATTGTTTTTTATGTCTTCTTTCGTCTGCTGCGCCATTAAAAGAGTGTCTCTTAAAATCTCTTCTTTTTTCTTTAAATCTTCGTAATCGTTTTCAAGAACCTGAAGTCTTTTCTTCAACTGAACATTTTCGTCAATAAGTTCTTCAAAATCTTCGGCAACCATTGAAAGAAAGTTTTTTACTTCCTCGGGACTATAACCTCTCATTTTTTTAGAAAATTCCCTGTTTGTTATATCCATCGGGGTAAATTTCATAACAACCTCACATTATATGCATATTTATTAAAAGCATTTTCAAAAAAACCTTAATAAAATAAAGGAAAAAAACAAGAACAAGGGGAGATAAGTCAACCATACCAACCCTGACAAAAGGAAACCATTTTCTTATTTTTCTTGTAACCGGGTCAACCAATTGAGAGAGAATTTTTACTATAGGGTTGTAAGGGTCAGCGTTTACCCATGTAACAAGAGCCCTGACAATAACAATCCACACATAGAGGTCAATCAACAAAAAAATTACCGAAAATAATGCTACCCAAAAAGCGTTAATCACCATCATAATTCCTTTCTCCAAATATCCCTGTCCCTATTCTAACATAAGTCGCACCTTCTTCAATTGCAACCTCAAAATCATGGGTCATGCCCATTGACAATTCGGTTAATGCTCCGTCAAAAATATTTATATTCAATTCTTCTTTTAACTCCCTTAATTTTCTAAAATAAAGCCTGACTTTTTCAATATCTTCAAAATAAGGAGGCACAGTCATCAAACCTATGATCTTCAATCTCTTTAAGTTAGAACAATACTCTGCAAGTGCGTTTAATTTTTCTATGGATACACCGTGTTTTGATTCTTCCTCTGACAATTTAACCTCAATAAACCCTCTTATCTCTTTGCCCAAAACCTCAAGCCTTTTTTCAATCTTTTCCGCAAGTTCTATGTTGTCTATTGAGTGTATATAATCAAATATTTTAACGGCATGATTAATTTTATTCTTCTGCAGGTGGCCTATAAGATGCCATTCAATAGGGTAACCCTCTAACCTTTTAAATTTATCCCTTGCTTCCTGAACCCTATTTTCACCGAAAACCTTAAGACCACAATGAAACGCTTCTACTATTTTTTCAACGGGATGGGTTTTTGATACGGCGATAAGTTTAATCTCTTCTGAATGCCTATCGGATTTTCGGCAAACTTCTTTTATCTTTTTTTTAATACGGTCAATATTATTGGCTATCGTCATTGTCAGGCAAATAAACAAGAATCCTCTGACAATTCTCGCAATAGTAAAGGCTGTCAGGGTGTTTTTTTATTTCATTTATCTTTTGAGGCCTTATTTTCATATGGCATGCTGAACAGGTTTCTTTTTCAATTGTAGCAACTCCTATCCCGTTTCTCTTCTTTGCTATGCCGTAAAAAACCTTTAAATATTTTAAGGGGATCTCTTCTTCTAATTTCTTTTTAACCTGTATTAATTGATCTCTTTTTGCAATCTGTTCTTTATTGGTAGCCTTAAAATCTTCAAGAGCTTTATCTAACTCTTTCTGCTTCTCTGATAAAATTTCCGTATATTCATCAACAGCCTTTTCGTTTTTTTCGATTTCCTCAAAAAGCTTAATCAACTCTTCTTCAGTATTGTGAATCTCTTTTTTAGCGTAATCAATTTCGTTTAAAACAGCTGAATAATCCTTTTGATTGGTAACTTCCATTAAATCACTCTCGTACTTTTCAAGGTTTCTTTTACACATCTCAAGATACTCTTCCCTGTTCTTTTGGTTATTTTTGTTTTCTTCAAAATCACTTTTTGTTTTTTCCAACCTTTTTTCAACAGTTTTAATCTCTGTTTCCAATGCCCTGATTGATTCAGGATAAGTTCGAAGCGCCCTGTTTAATCTTGCAATCTCCAATATTGCAACCTGATAATCCCAGAGTTTTGAAAGTATTGTTCTCAAAGTCCCCTCCATAAAAAAAAGGTGTTCTCCATATCCGAAGAACACCCTATGTCTATTTAATTAAAATTGTTAATTCCGGGAAATCCGTTATATCCACTCCCACTTCCTTTAAATTGGTGGGCCCGGCAGGACTCGAACCTGCTACCGTCCGGTTATGAGCCGGAAGCTCTACCAGTTGAGCTACGGGCCCTTGTT
>JALWHA010000301.1 GCA_027038695.1 Acidobacteriota bacterium | reverse complement strand
GTTGAAGAAGAGTTAGCGGAAAACCTTGATGAAGATGCGTTGTCAATAGTCTATTCATCTCTGGCAATTCTATTTGCTTTTGCGGGGCTTGAGGATACTTCCAGGGGATATGTTGATAAAGTTTCCGATTTAAAAGGGATAGATAAAGAGATTGCTTACAGGTGGATGAATATTGCCTCTTTGCTGAATGAGTATTCCGCCGAAAATTATATGTCTTCATACTTAAACGGAAAGAGAAATCTCTCAAGTATATTAGACCTTGAAAACACTCACTCGGTTTTTGCTTTTCAGCCTAAATTTCATCTTTTAGGCATTTTAATGAGGATTACAAACCGTTCCGCAAGGTTTCTTGCTAAAAATGAAAAAGCGGGCAGCGAAAAGAGAAAAAGATACTTTGATGCGGTTAAATTAGGTCTTGAAGATATTAAGAAACTCAACAGCAAAGCATTTGATTTTTTCTATTATTGTGAATTGGCCACACTCTATTCAGGTATGCACAGTTTTCCTAAGGCTAAGAAGGCGTTGGACAGTGCCTATCAATTGATAAAAGTGAGCAAAAAGGCATTTAAAAAGTATAGTTATGCTTACTATGAAACAAAAGCTTTTTACTATACTCAAAAAGGAGATTTTTCTGAAGCTTACAAGCAGATAAAACTTGCCTACCGGGCCTCTTTTAACGTATCCGATGTTTACGACGAGCTTGATGTAATAAACAGATTCCTAAACATAGCAAATGAATTTTCCAAATCAGACCCTTCTTTAAGGAAGCAGACAAGCGAGTTTTATATGCAGGGGAACTCTCTTTTAAAGCAGTTTGTTAATTTTTTAGAGGAGAAGGATTGGTACACGGGGAAAAACCATTCGGCAAAGGTTGCGGCTTTAAGCCATTTGATCGCCAGGAAGATGGTGTATCTCTCACCCTATATGAAAAACTATATTGATATACAATCGGTTTACTTAGCCGGTTATGTACATGATATAGGCAAGGTGAAAATCCCGTGGCTTTTGATAAATAAGATTTCAAAATTGAAAGAATTTGAAGTTGATTATTTAATGAAACATGTGACTTTCGGCAAAGAGATATTGGAAAATTTAAATTTTGTATCAATAGCAAGGATTATTTATCAGCACCATGAAAGCCCTGATGGCTCAGGTTATCCGGAGGGGATAAAAAACGTATCTGTTGAGGCTAATATTATTGCGTTGGCCGATTCTTTTGAAGCAATGACCACTTCAAACAGGAAGTATAAAAAACCTAAATCTCTGGAAACCGCCAAAAGTGAAATAATCTCTTTGGCGGGAACTAAATACTATCCCGAAATAGTAGAAGCATTTAAACTAATTACTTCGGAAGAATTAAAAACATTTCTTGCAAAATTAAAATAAGAGATAACCATGCAGTGATATTCGGTATCAACCGCCTTTAAACTCCTCGTCCCATACCATATTCTCAAGATTGTCTATTAAACTTTCAAGGTCCGCAACCATAATTATCAAATTGTGTTTTTTACCTTTTGTATCAACAATGTAGTTAGGCAAAACCGCAGCCTTGTCAAACCCTAAACTTTCAAGTATATGTACCGCCGCTTTCTGTTCTTCCATGACTTCTGCTTCAACCAGATCAAGGTTTCTCATTTCCTGGGCTTTGAAGAAGATAAGTTGTGCCAGATACTTTGATAATCCTAATTTTCTGTAATTAGGGTCAACTATAATTCTTAATTTGCCGATATGTGATTTCCATCCGAAATTTGTCCAATAAAGTGTGGACGACCCGACTATTTTTCCGTCTTTGTTCCATGCAACAATAGAAACCCTGTTACCGCTTTCTATTGCTTTAACCCTTTCTTCAACAAAACCGATATTTGTAACGTCATACTTTAGATAAAGTTTGTCGTCGTCGGTTAACCTGTTTAGGAAATCAAAATACTCTTCATGTTGGTCGCTTTTTAACAGGTCAATTGTCAATTCTTCGCCGTTAGGCAACTTATGTTTATGTGGATAACTAAACATCGCACCTCCTATTTTATTTCTATAGCATGGTTATCTCTTATTAAAATATACAAAATAAAAAACATTTTGTCAAATTAAATATACCTTGTATATTTTGTTGTTAGTTAAAGTTTTTGTTTATCCGTAGTTAGTATTTTCAGTCTCTTTTTGTGGCATCTAACACTTAATAGATTATATGTTTATGGTTTGTTTTCCTGTAATACTTATTTGTTTTTAAGGTAATGTCAAGTTTTTTGTGTCAGGGTTAAGTGATTGTCCCATCCTGAAAGAAGTAGGCACAGTTTCATGCACCATGTCAGGTGTTTTCGTTCCAGGTGATAGGTGAAACATATTGCTGTTGTTTGGTGAAAACACAATGCCTGTTTACAAAATTTCTTCCATAAGTTCAACTT
>JALWHA010000300.1 GCA_027038695.1 Acidobacteriota bacterium | reverse complement strand
AGCAGATCCCTTATCTCTTCCGCCAATTCAGGCTTTTCAATGTTATCAAGTATAGGCTTATCGTATTCGTCTATAAGGACGACGACGGGTTTTTGATATTTCTCATAGGCTTTCTTAATCAGTTCTCTGAAGTAATTACCGTAAAAATCCTCTTCAATATCCTCAAGGTTAAGGCTTTTTTGTATCCCTTTCAAATAATTAAGAATAGACTTTTCAAATAACGGTGCGTTTTTAGAGGGTATCTGGCTGAAATCAACCCTTATAACGGGGAATCTCTCTTCCCAATTCCATTTATTGTATATGTACAGGCCTTTGAATAATTCCTTATTTCCCTCAAAAATGTGCTTCAATGTGTCAACGGTTAAGGTTTTCCCGAACCTTCTGGGACGGGATAGGAAGAAATACCTTCCGTGTTCTAACAATTCGTACAGTTTCTTTGTCTTGTCAACATACAAAAAACCGTCATTTATTATATTTTTCAAACTATTTAACCCGATGGGCAGTTTTTTCATAGAATTTACTCCTGAAATATAGTTTTTCTAAAGGAATTATACCATAAGTACAAAATAAAAAAATTGCTTGTAGATTTTCATTGTTAATGATAATTAAGAAAACTTCTTGGAGATGAAATAGAAATCGTTTCTATATAGTTAAAAATTTAAGTTATAATTTTTTTATCAAAAACATTTTGTTCTATGGTTGGAATCCATATGTTGAAAAGTTTTTTCTCTCTTGAAAAATTCTCTCTAAATTTTTAAATTATTTTAGGCGTATTTAAATTAATGCGGAGGTGTAAGTTATGGCAAGAAGGATAAAGTTTAAGTCTGAAGTGGGAAGGCTGCTTGAGATTGTTATTCATTCCCTTTATAAACACAGAGAGATTTTCTTAAGGGAGTTGATTTCAAACTCTGTTGACGCATTGAATAAATTGAAGTTTAAGGAGTTGCAGGGTGAGGAAATTGTTGATAGGGATTTGGAGCACAGAATTGACATAAATATAAACCAATCTGAAAACACCGTTGAGGTTGTTGATACCGGGATTGGAATGACTGAGGACGAGATTATTGAAAACTTAGGCACTATAGCACATTCTGGGACGAGAAAGTTTCTTGAATTGCTTGAAAAGAAAAACGAAGTAAGCGAAGAGTTAATAGGACAGTTCGGTGTCGGTTTTTATTCCGTTTTTATGGTTGCGGAAAAGGTTGAGGTTGTTTCAAAGAGTTATCACAAAGATTCGCCTGCTGTTAGATGGATAAGCGAAGGAAAGGAAAAGTTTACCGTTGACAGCTTTGACGGGGATTGCAAAAGGGGAACAAGGGTTAAAATCTTTTTAAAAGAAGACGCTAAAGAATTTTTAAGCGAGTCGCGGATTGAGGCGATTATAGACAGGTATTCAAGGTTTGTGCCTTATCCTATTTATTTGAACGGCAGGAAGTTAAAGCAGGTTAAACCGCTATGGCTTGAAAACCCGAGGGGTTTGAAAAAGGAAGACTACGAGGAGTTTTACAAATACCTGACAAAATCTGAGTTAAAGCCTTTGAATTATCTACACGTCTATTCGGACGCGCCTGTTGATTTGAAAGCTATAATATACATTCCTCCTTTTTCCCTTGTTAAGTTCGGGCTTGAAGATGATACAGGCATAAGGCTTTACAATAGAAGGGTTTTGATTTCGGAAAAAACAGAAGAGTTGGTGCCTGATTATTTAAGGTTTTTAAAAGGTGTCGTTGATTCGGAAGACATTCAGTTAAATATTTCAAGGGAGACAATCCAGAATGACCCGGTTGTTTTGAAACTTAAAAAAACAATTACCTCAAGGTTTATCAAGCATTTGAAAGAGTTTTTAAAGAAAGATAGATCAAATTACAATTTGTTTTTTGAAGAGTTCGGGGTTTATTTGAAAGAGGGTATTGTTAAAGATTACCCTGAAAAACAGGATTTGGCAGAGTTGTTGCTTTTTGATTACACAGACGGTGAGGATAAAATTACCCTTTCCGAATACCTTGAAAAAACAGATTACAAGGATTCAATCTTTTACATTGTGGGAGAAGACAGAAAAACTATTGAAAAATCCCCATATCTTGAGCAGTTTTACAAAAAGGGAGTGCCTGTTTTGATTTTGACTCAGGTTTTAGATGAAACAGTTTTAGAGCATATAGGCAAATTCAAAGATGCTGAGTTTAAGTTGATTACAAGGGAAGATGTTAGCCTTGAAGATAAAAAGGAAGAGGAAAAGTCAATTGAAGAAAGCGATAAAAAATTTCTTGAAAAGGTGAAAGAGGTTTTGAAAGACAGGATTTATGACGCAATTGTTTCAACAAGGCTTGTTACCTCCCCTTATTGCCTTGTATCTCAAAAGAATGCGCCTTCTTCTCAGATGGAGAGGATGATGAACGCTTTGAACAAGTTTTATGTTCCTTCCAGGAAGATACTTGAGTTTAATACCTCCCATCCCGTTTATAAAAACTTAAAGAAGTTTATTTTAGATTCTGAAGATGAAAGGATTAAGGAAATCTTATTAAATTCAATTGTTGATACTGCGGAGTTAACCGAAGGGTTTTTATCTGACATTCCCCATGCGGTTGAAAGGTATAACGAGTTGATTGAGAGGTTTCTTGAATCTAACAAAAAATAACATTTTAATGGCACATTTTTTGCTTATTTTATAGCAAAAGGGATTTGGGAGGTGTTTATGAGGGTTAAAGGGTTATTAATAGCAATAACGGCAATTTTACTTGCCGTTTCGCCGATTTTTGCAAAAGGTGATTTGTCTAAAATAACGGCGGGGAGGGTTAGGTTTGCCATAGGCAGTCCTCAACTAACCTTTAACGAGAAAACCTATAAAGTGGGTTTTGATTACCTTGTGCTTTTAGGTTCGACTTATAATACCGAAGACGGAAAACTTGAATTGGTTGATTTTAATAATTCAATCTATTGGTTTGATAAAAACACGACATTTCATTTTGAGACAATTGACATTGGGGGAGACAAAACAACCCTTTACTTCGGCAAAGGTAAGGCTGTAATTGAAACAAAGAAACCTGTGATTTTATCCCTTGCTTCGGCTTCGGTCTTTCTTCCCGCAAAGGGCACTTACCTTGTAATGAGAGATATTGAAGGAAAGGACAATGTCTATATCTCTAAAATTAGCGGCAAAGGAAATCCTTCTTTTGTTAAGAAAAATAAGATTTTTACGAGGGTTCACTTCAAAAAGAAGAATGACGAGGCGTTTTTAGGCTGGGTTAAAAGGAGGAAACACGATTGGGCTTTAACTAAATCAAGGCTTTTGATGAATTCAAGGGTTGACAGGTTGCCTCCTGTGATGGCTTATACCGACGATAGAGGCAAAACTCATTGGTACAGGGTAAGCTACGTCAAACCGATCTATCAAATAGATAATGTGGTTTTTGACAATTGGTTTATTTTTGACCCTGTATTGACCCATGCATACGGTTTGCTTTCCCCTGCAACAATCTATATGACAGATTATCAACTCTGGTTATGGTTTTCGGTAAACAGGTACAACTCAATTAAATGGGCATGGGACCCGTATCACGGCTGGCATGCTGAATTCTACTACGACCCCCTTGCAGGCTTTGGTGCTGAGTACGGTTTCTCTGTTGATTACCTTGCCTGGCAGTTATCTTTGCTTGATTATTTAGATAGGGCCGGTTACAGGTATTATGACAACTGTATTGTTTACGGTAGGGGGTGGGATGTTGTAAGACCTTTGCCCAGGGTTAGAGAAAGGGTTTACAGGTATGTTAAAAAGCCGATTGCGATTAGAGCAAGAATGACCACTGACCCTGAGATTAGAAGTGCAAGAGTGGCTGAAAAAGTTGGCTTGAGGGAGAGGGACTACAGAAGGATTGATTATTACTCAATGGGCGGAAGTTATATTCCTTCAAGAAGGGTTTCTTCATCCGCTGCCAACGATGGGGTGAGGGTAAGGATACCCGGAAGGCCGATATACACAATTCATCCGGTTACCGTTATTAGAACAAGAAGAAAAAGAAATTCCGCATATAAATAATGTTTAAATAAACTTATTTTTTAGCGCTCGTTTTCGGGCGCTTTTTTTATATTTGTATTTTAATTTTAATTTTTACATTAACCTTATTTTTTTAACCTTTGTTTTTCTTAAATTATTGCTTGAATCAAAGGCTATTTTCCTTTAACATATTGAAGATTGAAGAACGAGGCTTAAAGGAGAGTTGTGTATGTTAAAGAAAATGAGAGAGGGAACAAAATCTTATTTCGCAATGGGCTTGCTGTGGGCAGTGATTATTGCGTTATCTGTTTATGTATTTGTTAACTGGGGTGCAAAGGGACAGATTGGGACCCCTACTTCGGTTATAGCATGGTTCAACGGACAGGAGATCCAGTTTCAGGAATATGTCAGAAAGGCAAGGGACCTTGAAGATTATTATAGAAGGATGTACGGAAGGGCGTGGAATTCTCAACTGGCAAAGGCTTTCAGGATTCAGAGGAGAGCATTTGATACTTTGATTAACAGAAGGGTTGAACTTTACCATGCAAAACAGATGGGTATAAGCGCATCAAAAGAAGAGGTGGCAAAGAGAATTTTAAGTTATCCGGTTTTTACCGATAAAGACGGCAATTTTATCGGGTTTGAAAAGTATAAGAGATATTTAAACGGTTATGGATACAGGGTTTCCGATTTTGAAAGAGGCGTCAAGGAAGATATTATTATAGAGAAATTGGAAAACCTTTACAGGGAATCTATCCAGTTTTCAATTGAACAGTTAAAGGAAGCATATCAAAAACAAACACTCTCCGTTGCTTTTGATTATGTGGTTTTTAACCCGAAAAATTTTGTATCAAAGGTTAATGCTAAATTTTCCGAAGACGAGATGAAAAAATACTATGAGTCACATAAGAATAAATACAAAACCCCTTTAATGAGAAGGATAAAATATGTAAGGTTTAGCCCTTTTGATTTAAGGAAAGATGTTAAGGTAAGCGATGCCGAGATCAAAGATTATTACGAAAAGAACAAAAAGAAGTATACCCGGGAAGAACAGGTAAGGGCAAAGCATATTTTAATCAGTCCCCGTACTAAAAAAATTAGCGATAAAGAAGCTAAGAAACTTGCTGATAAAATATATAATCAGTTGAAAAAGGGTGCTGATTTTGACAAATTGGCAAAGAAGTACAGCGACGACCCCGGAACAAAAAACAGGGGCGGGGATTTAGGGTTTTTCCCGAAGGGAAGAATGGTTAAACCCTTTGAAGATGCCGCTTTTGCTTTAAAAGTAGGAGAGATATCAAAGCCTGTAAAAACAAGGTTCGGTTATCACATAATTATGGTAACAGGTAGAAAAGAAGCTAAGACTTTTACTCTGGACGAGGTTAAAAATCAGATTAAAAATATATTGATTACCAAAAAATCTCAAGACCTTGCAAAGAAAAAGGCAGAAGAGTTTAAAGCACTTGCAAAAAAATATTCAAGTGTTCAAAAGGCTGCTAAAGAGATGAAGTTAAAGATGTTGGACAGCGGATTTTTTAAGAAATCTCCGATGGTTGAGATAAAGGGCATAGGTCCTTCCAATTTTGTTGTTACTTATGTCTTTTCTATGAAAGACAAGGAAATCTCAGACCCGCTTAAAACAGCCGGGGGATTTATTGTTTGTCAGATGGTAGGGGAGAAAAAGCCTGAAATTCCTCCTTTCAACGATGTGAAAAATAAAGTAATGAACGATATGAAACTTGAAATGGCTAAAAAGATTGCTTTAAAGGCTGCGGAAGATTTCAAGGCCAAGGCTACTTACAAAAATTTTGAGAAACTCGCTAAAAAGGAAAAACTTGCTATAAGAAAGCAAAAGAAAACACTTTTAGGCAGTGTTAACACCGCTTTTATACTTAAACCGGGTTCAGATGCGGTTACAAAGTTGTTTAAGTACGACAAGGATCAAATTACCGAGCCTTTGCCGGATAAAAACGGAAATTACATTGTTTGCAACATCACCGATAAGGTAAACTTTGATCAGAAAAAGTTTATGGCTCAATTGCCTCAATTAAGAAAAAGAATGAGAAACGAAGAAGCCATGAAACTTTTGTCAACCTTGGTAACAAATTTGAGAAAAAAAATGACAGAAGACGGAAAGATTGAAGTGAGACAGCAATTTTTGAACCGCCTCAAGGAGGCTGAGTCCAGATGATATCCCTCATGGAACTTGAGCAGGGAGATAAAGCGGTTATAAAAGGCTTTAGGGGAGGCTATAGGTTTCAGGTTCAACTTAATAATTTAGGTGTTCACGAAGGTGACGAAATTGAAATAAAGAAAAAGGGGGCTTTCGGCCCCCTTCTCATTTCTGTTCACAACTCCAATGTCGCAATAGGCAGAGGGGTTGCCTCAAAGATAATGGTGGAAAAGATAGGCTGATTTTTAGAAGGCTTTTGTGAAAAAGTTATTGGTTATTGCACTTTTTCTTATTGAACTTTCCTGCATAAACCTAAAAAAGCCTGTCCCTGATGCACTGAGAAGTAAAAAGGTTAAAATTGACGTTTTAATAACTTTGAGTTTTAAAAAACACAAAAACTTCAATATAAAGGAAAGCGAGATTGATAAAAATTTAAAACAAAGGTTAAAACAATCCTTGCTTTCAGTCACTTCCAAATGTAATACCTTGTTAACTTACAACTTTATCAATTCCGAGAAAGAAAGCATTTCGCCTTTGTTATTAAAGATAGACCTTTCCGGTTACGGAAAGATAAAGAGGCAATGGGTATCCTTTCTCTTTAAAATGGGATTGCTTGAGGTTTTAAGCCAGGGGGTAATCGTCTATGCCGCCACCCACAACACCTTTCTTTCATTCGGGGTTGCAGGGGAGGAAGTTGTTTCCGAGTATATAGAATGGTACGGCGGGGCTTTTTTATTCAGCAAAGCGTATGAGCCTGTTACCCTTGAGGGAAGGTTATACCATAAAGACAAACTCTTGTGGCGAAAGATAACCGTTGTCACCAAAAACAAAAAAGCCTACAAAAAACTTTCGGAAAAGGATAAAAAGGACAAAATGGTTATCCTGAAAATAAACCTTGATAAAGCTGAGGATGAATTTTTTTCCGATTGGGAAAAGTATGTAAAATCCGATTTGTGCAGATAAATCCTTATTTTATTTTTATTCGGCAATTCTTTGTTTTATAATCAAATTGCAAAAAATTAATTAATGGGAGTAAAGAATGAAAAGAATTTTAAGCCTTTTTTCGCTAATTTTAATCTTTTCCATTAGCGGATTTTCTTCAGATGTTTATGAATTCCTTTCAACAACAACGGTTGGGGCAAAGCAGTTTATTGAGAAAAACCCTGATTGCGACGGAAGGGGAGTGGTGGTTTTTATTATTGACACAGGGGTAGATGTCTCCGTGCCGGGATTGAGAAAAACCTCAACTGGAGAGGTTAAGGTAATTGATGTTCAGGACTTTACAGGCGAAGGC
>JALWHA010000299.1 GCA_027038695.1 Acidobacteriota bacterium | reverse complement strand
CATCTGCTCCGTGGTCAATAAGGAGTTTACAGATTTTAAGATGATTTTCTTTTACTGCCTGCCACAACGGAGTTTTCCCTGTTTTATCTTTAATGTTTATTTTTGCTCCGTATTTTATTAAAGTTTTGACTGTATTGTAATCTCCTCCTATAATTGCGGCAAATAAAGATGTTTCTCCGTCAACATTCTTTGCTTCAATGTTTGCACCATGCTCAATAAGAAGTTTGCAGATTTTTTCATTCCCCTTTAATGCTGCTAAATCCAGAGGGGTCATTGAATTTATCCTTATGTTTAATAATGCTCCGTTTGTAATTGCTTTCTTTGCTTCTTTAAAATCTCCCTCTTTTATGCTCTTAAATAGTTCTAAAGTTGAGGATAAGAGAGTTTTTATTTTTTTATGCTTGCCTGTTGTGGCGTAATCAAGCGGTGTTTTTCCCTCTCTGTCTTTAATGTTTAAATTTGCTCCGTTTGATAAGCATTTTTTCACTTCAGGGAGATTGCCGTTTTTAGATGCTTCAAGTAACTTTATGTTTGTTGAGAATAAAGCAATTAACTTTTCATTTTTTGATTTTTTAGCATAATCTAACGGTGTTTTGTTTTGTTTGTCATAAGGATTGATGTATGCTCCGTTTTTAAGCAATAGATTACAAAGTTGATAATTGCCGTTTTTTGCCGCTATATGCAAAGGCGTTTTACCGTCTTTATTTTTAGCGTTAACATTTGCACCGTTTTTTATTAGTAATTTAGAAATTTTTAAGCGATTGTTTCTCTTTCTTGACATTAAATAGCTTCCCTTAAATGCTGCTATATGTAAAGGAGTATTGAAATTGTTGTCTTTAGCATTTATATCAGCGCCGTGTTGAATTAAAAATTGACAGGTTTTGGTGTTTGCATTTGACACTGCGTAGTGTAAGGGGGTTTTTCCAGATTTATCTTTTATATTTACTTTTGCCCCCTTGCTAATCAACAGTTCACAGATTTTAATCTTATCTTCTTCGGTTTTAGTAAATATATGTCCTCTAACTGCATAAAAAAGAGGAGTTCTTTCATTTTTATCCCTTGCATTTACATTTGCGCCGTGGTCAATTAGAAGTTTACAGATTAGATAATTTTCATGGGATGCGGCGAGATGTAAAGGGGTTTTTCCAGATTTATCTTTTATATTTACTTTTGCCCCCTTGCTAATCAACAGTTTGCAGATTTTAATTTTGTTTTCTTCGTTTTTGATGAAAATATTCCCTTCAGTAGCATAAAAAAGAGGTGTCTCGCCGTATTGGTCTTTAGCTTTTATATCTGCGCCATGTTCTATGAGAAGTTTGCAGATAAGGTAATTTTCTTCCTCTGCAGCCTTGTGAAGCGGTGTTTCACCGTATTTATCTTTTACAGTTAGGTCAGCGCCTTTGTTGATTAAATATTGCACTATTTCATTTTTTTCATACTCTATTGCACAGTTTAGAATCGGGTTGCCTTCTTTATCTTTTTTATTTACATCAAATCCTAAATCTTCAATAAAGTATTTGACAATATCAAGATTGCCTTTATATGCGGCATGGAAAAGAGGAGTTTTCCCCCATTTATCCTTTACATTTGCATTTGCGCCATGGTCAATAAGGATTTTGCAGATTGTAAGATTTCCACCTTCAATAGCAGTATATAACAGGTTTCTCCCATATGCATCCTTTCCGTCAATTTTTGCCCCGTTTTGTATAAGCAGGTCAAATATTTCTTTATTGCCTTGACTTGCTGCCCAGAAAATAGGAGACCAGCCGTCTTTGGGGATAACATTTACATCTGCACCTTTTTGAATGAGGTATTTTACGATGTCTTTGTTTCCTGAGAATGCTGCCATTACAAGCGGGGTTGAGTTTACATCAAAGTATCCGCCGTTAGGTAATTTAAATTGTTTCTCTATCTTTGCGTCAACCTTTGCGCCGTTTTCAACGAGTAGTTTAACAATTTCAAGTGATTTTCCGTTTAAACAGGCTCTGTGAAGCGGAGTGAGGGTGTCTTTGTCTTTCGCATTTACATCTGCGCCGTGCTCTATTGCTGTTTTTACCTTTGCGATATCGCCGCTTTTCGCTCCGTCAAATAGCATTTTTGTGTAGTCTGTGCTTTCAGCAAATCCTGAAATAACAAAACACAAAGCAAATACCAATACCATAAACCGAACAAAGAAACCTGTTTTTTTCATTTCTTACCTCCTGAAAGATTTTTTTTAAAAAGAAGCATGGTTACTATTTCCTGATTGTTGTTTTTTTCCGCAATGTCAATGGGGAGTTCTCCTTTGTTGTTTTTTATGTTTACATCTGCGCCGTGGTTTAGAAGTAGCAAGCAGGTTTCAAAGAAGCCGCTTTCTGCCACAAAGTGAAGGGGAGTCCAGCCTTCTTTGTCCCTTGCGTTTATATCTGCACCTTTG
>JALWHA010000298.1 GCA_027038695.1 Acidobacteriota bacterium | reverse complement strand
ATCTGGAATTGAAAGAGTTAAATTGGAAATGCCCGGACAAATTAAAAAATAGAGTATTTTTATTAAAAATTGATGTTCTTTGAAAATGAAAAAAATGAAAAATTTTTTGAGTGATTAAAATCACTTTCACTATTAAAAAAACACATTTTTTTTTAATTTTTTGTTGACTTTGCAAAATCAATAGATTATATTAATGACAGTTATGATGGGAATGAAAGGAAAAGGAAAATAGGTAAATTTTGTTATTAACAGAAATTCTTAGGAAAATAGGGAGGTGATAGCAGGTAGGGTAGATGAAATGACATTTTTATGAATTCTGAATAACAAAAACTTTTATAGGAGGTAATTTTGATGAAAAAATTGTTAACAACCTTGTTTGCGGTGTTTGTGGTAGTTTCCGCATTCGCTACGGTGGATGTTCAGACTACTACACCCCACGTTTATAACCAGGGTCCTTGTGAGCGTATCAGTGCTATGAAATTTGTTGTGTCTAACAATCAGGACTATCAGCGTGCTAATTCTCAGGATTTTATTCTCATTAAAATTCAGTTAACAGATGGCGCTACTCTTTGCAAGAATATTTTTGAAGACGCTAACGGAGACCCGAGGTGGGGAATTCTTGAAGTTGACGGAACTCACTGGGTTTCTGGTAATGTTAAGGCTTTCGGTGCTGCTGGTAGCGATACTATTTACGTAAAGATCTGTGAGGCTCCTTCAGGCAGCCCCAATGCTAACGACCAGGCGTGGTTTGAGTTAGGTAACACCCAGGCTGTTGGTAACTCTGGTGTTGTTTTTGAGCCTCATGCGATCTGTGTAAATTTCCAGGGTTCTACTTTACAGGAGAACGCCTTTTTCCAGGTGTCTATTACTGACTGGACAGTTGCAGCTGATTGTAACGATGATACTTTGAATCCGAGTAGTATGACGGCAAACTATTTGGGTACTGCTTACCAGCCTGCTAACCCTGCTGTTGCTTACGGTGTTCCGAGAGATAACAATAACTTTATTATCGGTGCTACCTGTGCTGCTAAGAGCGGGAATACTGCTGCAGACCTTTCTAAGATTGCGTCTTCAATAGACGTAACTCTCTGCCAGTGCTATGTTCACCATGCTGCTACCCAGACCACTCCGGAATCTTACGAGTGTCATGATCTCTACAGGGTTGGAACACTTGTTCTTAACGACGGTTCTTGCCAGGCATACTTAAAAGAAGATTCTACAGGCATGTTGCCTGTTGGTGCTATTATTGAGTTCTCAGTCGTTGACGCAAGCGGCAATCCTATTGATGTTTATTTTGCAACTGCTCCTACATTGACAACCGATGCAACAAGTGGTCTTACCATAACAGGTCCAGTTATGGTTGATCTTATTGATGCTTCAGGTACAGGTGCATATTCAGATGATATGTATGCTGACGGAAAAGACGGCCTTAACGGGTGTCCGGAGCACTATGATGCTTGTGTGGATAATTATGATCTTTATTCAAAGGTTCAGTACACTGTAACTGCAGCTTCTACAGCAGGCGCAGGAACAATTTATCTTGACAATTTTGATCTTGCAAGGTTAACTTCTGACGGCCCGATCGAAGCATACCTCAAGGTTTCCTGGTACCCCGTACCTTGCGGAACCGGTAATAGCGCTATTATTATGAAGTCATTGAAGTTTGTTGACTGCCCGGATGAGAGTCAATATCAGCCTACATACTACCAGGATGCACTTTACTTCCCGTACTTCCCGAAAACAACAGGTTGGTGGTCAGGCCTTGCTATTACAAATGTAAACTACTACTACAACACTGTTCTTCCTTCTGTAAACTGCTACTACGGCGGACAGGGAGTCGGGTTCCTCGGTGTTGACCAGGATATCAACGTAACACTTTACCTCATTGAGGAAGACGGAGACGTTTATGTTTACGATGCGGGCACATTGCCGAAATCAGGTATCTTAACAGTATTGCTCTCAGATCCTGCATTCTCACCGACACTTATGAGCGGTTACACTGATGACGCTTTCGGTGACGAAAGGTTCTGGGTTGTTGCTGTAGGTAAAGCAACTGTAGGCGATACTCCTATCCTTCTTGACGGTTTCGGAATGTTAGGTGACGGTACACAGGCTCAGGGCTTCTTACCGAGAATCCCGACTTTCGTAGATGCTACATATTCTGAATTGTATGGAATGTTAGATAACAAGTAATTGTTTTGAAAATCACTTAAGCCCCCTTCGGGGGGCTTTTTTTATTGCCTTCCTTTATTGTTATCCCTTTTTAAAAATTTGATATAATTATCCAATCAGGATAAAGGAGAGTTGTATGAATAGGGATAAATCAAAAAATTTTTTTGAAAGAGCGCTTAAATCCATACCCGGAGGGGTGGATTCACCTGTAAGGGCTTTTAAGTCTGTGGGGTTAAGTCCGATATTTATAGAAAAAGCGGAAGGGCAGTTTATATACGATGTTGACGGCAATAGATACATTGATTTTGTTTTAACCTGGGGGCCTGCAATTTTAGGCCATTCCAATAGAGAGGTTCTTAAGGAAATTGAATTAACGGCGTTAAAAGGGGTTTCATTCGGTATGCCTTCGCCTTATGAAGTGCAACTCGCCGAGAAGGTTAAGTCGATGCTTCCCTATATTGATAAGATCAGGTTTGTCAATTCTGGAACTGAAGCCACAATGACGGCAATAAGGCTTGCAAGGGGTTATACTAAAAGAGATAAAATTTTAAAGTTTAACGGTTGTTATCACGGCCACCACGATGCACTTTTAGTGCAGGCAGGATCGGGAGTCGCTACTTTCGGCATACCTTCTACCCCCGGAATCCCTGAAGACACAGTTAAGACTACTTTAACCTGCGAATACAATAGCCTTGATTGTGTAAAAGAGGCTTTGAAAAATAAAGATGTTGCCTGTGTAATTGTTGAGCCTGTGGCAGGCAATATGGGAGTGGTTAAGCCTGAAAATGGTTTTCTTGAAGGCTTGAGAGAGGTTTGTGATGAAACGGGGACTCTGTTGATATTTGACGAGGTTATGGCAGGGTTCAGGGTCCATTCTAAAGGTGCTTACGGTTTGTTTAATATTATCCCTGATTTAGCAACCTTCGGGAAGGTAATCGGTGGGGGTATGCCTGTGGGCGCCGTAGGCGGTAAAAAGGAGATAATGGATTACCTTGCACCGGAAGGGCCTGTTTATCAGGCGGGAACTTTGTCGGGAAATCCCGTCGCCATGGCTTGCGGCTTGAAAACCCTTGAAATATATGAAAGGGACAATGTTTTTGAGACAATATTGGAAACGGCGAGGGATTTTTATACCGGAGTTGAGGAAATTTGCTCAAAAACAAAAGGCATTTCATTTAACTATGTGGGCACTATGTTCACTTTGTTCTTCAGGGATAAAGCACCAGAAAATTTGAAAGAGGTAAATGAATGTGATTTTGACAGGTTTTCAAGGTTTTTTAAATACATGCTTAATAACGGGATTTTATTGCCCCCGTCTCAGTATGAGGCTAATTTCCTATCAGTTAAACATACAAAAGAGGATTTAGACCTGTATATAAAATTGCTGAGTGAATTTATTAAAATAGAAGGGTTGGAGGAGGCTTAAATGGCTTACGATTTTGAAAAGGTTGAAAATAAGTGGAAGGAAAAGTGGGAAAAGGAAAATCCGTACAAGGTTGAAGTAGATGATAATAAAAAGAAGTTTTACTGTCTTGAGATGCTTCCCTATCCTTCGGGAAGAATACATATGGGGCATGTAAGGAATTACAGTATAGGTGATGTTGTCGCAAGATATCTTTCAATGAAAGGTTACAATGTGCTTCACCCTATGGGATGGGATTCTTTCGGGCTTCCCGCTGAAAATGCCGCAATTAAAAGGGGAGACCACCCGAGAGTGCATACTGTCAATCATATCGAAATGATGAGGAAGCAATTGAAAAATCTGGGTTTTTCATATGATTGGGATAGAGAGATAGCAACCTGTTTCCCTGAATACTATAAATGGAATCAATGGTTTTTCCTGAAAATGTATGAAAAAGGCCTTGCTTACAGAAGTAAAAGGTCTGTTAACTGGTGCCCTTCCTGCCGGACAGTCCTTGCCAATGAACAGGCGGAAGGGGGAAAATGCTGGAGATGTGATTCAGAGGTTGAGCAAAAGGAGTTGGAGCAGTGGTTTATCAGGATAACCGATTATGCAGATAGATTGCTTAATAATCTTGATAAACTTGAAGGCTGGCCTGAAAATGTAAAAGAGATGCAAAGAAACTGGATAGGCAGGAGCGAAGGAAGCATTATTAAATTTAAAGTAAAAGGGCTTGAAAAGGATTTAGAGGTTTTTACCACAAGGGTTGACACAATTTTCGGATGTACATTTGTATGCGTTGCTCCTAATCACAAAATTGTAAAAGAGTTTGTTGAAAAAGGGGAATTAGGTAAGGAAGTTCAGGATTTTGTGGACAAGATTAACAAAATGTCCCGTGAAGAAAGGTTGCAGACGAGTGAGAAGTTAGGGCAGTTTACGGGATTTTACGCTATAAACCCCTTTAATAAAAAGGAAGTGCCTGTCTACCTTGCAAACTTTGTCCTTGCTGAGTATGGAACAGGGGCGGTAATGAGTGTTCCCGCTCACGACGAGAGGGATTTTGAATTTGCTAAAAAGTACCGCCTTGAAATAATCCCTGTTATTGCACCTGAAAAGGGTTTTGTTTATCAAGGTGAACTTGAAAAGGCTTTCACAGAGTACGGTTACCTTGTGAATTCAGGTGAGTTTACAGGGCTTAAAACCGAAGATGCGAAAGTAAAGATGAATGAATGGCTTGAAAAAGAAGGGCTTGGTAAAGCGGCAATTACTTATAAACTTAAAGACTGGGGTATTTCAAGGCAGAGGTATTGGGGTACTCCTATTCCGATAATTTATTGCGATAAATGCGGCATTGTACCGGTTCCTTACGAAGATTTGCCTGTTGAATTGCCTGACGACGTTGAATTTAAAGGAGAGGGCGGATCTCCCCTTTTGACTTCAAAAACCTTTCTCAAAACAAAGTGTCCCAAATGCGGAGGTGAGGCAACAAGGGAAACAGACACTATGGACACTTTTATTGATTCAAGCTGGTACTATTTCAGGTATATTGACCCCAAAAACGATAAAGAGCCTTTCTCAAAAGAAAAGGTTGAATACTGGTCTCCCGTTGATTTATACATTGGCGGCATTGAGCATGCTACAATGCATTTGATTTATACAAGATTCTTCACCATGTTTTTGCATGATTTAGGCCTTGTGCCTGTTGAAGAGCCTGTTGTAAGGCTTTTGACTCAGGGAATGGTTATTAAAGACGGGAGAAAGATGTCTAAATCGCTTGGTAATGTTGTAGACCCTGATGAGATGATTCAAAAGTATGGGGCTGATGCCGTAAGGCTTTTTATGCTGTTCGCAGCACCCCCCGAGAAAGAGATTGACTGGCAGGACCAGGGCGCTGAAGGGGCTTTAAGGTTTCTTACCAGGGTGTGGAATTTTGGAGAGGAAAATGCCGAAATTATTAAATCCCAAATTGGGTTTGATGTGAATAAAATATCTAAAAAGGGTAAAGAACTTGTTAAAAAGCTTCACAAAACCATAAAGAAGGTTTCCGAAGACATTGAGGTTCGCATTCACTTAAATACTGCAATTGCTTCTTTAATGGAACTTTTCAATTCCCTTTCTTCCTTCAAACCGGAAAACGATTTTGATAAAGCGGCGATAAAAGAAACATTTTCGGGGCTTGTTAAAATGCTAATGCCTTTTGCTCCCCATATATGCTCTGAAATGGGCGAAATTTACGGTGTTGATTTGCGCCAATGGCCGGTGTTTGACAAAAACCTGGCGAAGGATCAAACCTTTATGCTTATTGTTCAGGTAAACGGTAAAGTAAAAGGAAAGATTGAGGTTGAAATGGGGATTGATGCGGATGAAGCTTATTTAAAGGCTTTGGAAGACGGAAAGGTTGCAAAGGCATTAGAAGGTAAAAACATTGTAAAGAAAATTTACATTCCGAACAGGCTTTTGAATATAGTTGTGAAATAATGAAAAGATTTGTTTTAATTGCGGTTTTTACAATACTTTCTCTTTCATGCGGGTACAGGGTTCAAACCTACCCGCATTATACTTTTTTCTTGAAATCATTTACACTTAAAGACCCTTTTTTACTTGAGTTTAAAAAAGATATTGAGTGGAACATTAAGGATAAACTCTTTGAAAGGGGATTCAGGGAAACCGGGGATTTGGAAGGTGATTTTGTAATTTCAATTACTGTTGAACACTACAAAACATTTACCGTTCAAAGCGGAAAAGATAACAGGCAGACTGCCGAAGAATTAAGATATAGGCTGAGTTCCGTTATAAAGTATAAAGGGAAATGTTACAGATTTAAGGATACGGTTAAACTTTATAGGAAATTTCCTGTTGATTCTCAAAGTTTTGTGGATAGTAGAAATAAAACGGCTTCGGTTTTAGCGGAACAAATTGCTTTAAGGATAAATGCATGGCTTACAAAACTAACCTTATAATTGTTGAGGGTGAAGAGTATTTGTTGAGAAAAAAGAAGGTTGAGGCAATAGTCAAAACTCTTCTGCCTCAATCTTTTTCCGATTTTAATTACCTGAAACTTGACGGCAAAAAAACATCTTTAAAGGAGATTTTATCCTTATGGGAGGAGCTGCCTTTCGGAGCGCCTAAAAGGGTTGTTCATGTTGAAGGTTTTGATAAAGTCAAAATTAAAGCATCTGATAAAAAGATTTCTGAAATGTTTTTACACGTATTGAAATCAGGCAGCATAAAAAAAAGTTTTCTGCTGTTAGAGTGTGAAAAATTTGATAAAAGAACCGGATTCAACAAAACTCTGGCTAAGTATTCCGAGATGTTTTCTTTTAAAAAGGTGAGGGAGTGGGAATTTCCTCAAAAGGTTGAGGAGTATGTCAGGGACAATGGGTATGTGATTGATAGAGCGGGAGTGGACTTTTTGGCTTCTTCTTTTTCAGACCTTATGTCTCTTTACTCTGAATTGGATAAAGTTTTTGCCTTTAAAAAAGATGATAAAAAAATAAGTTTTGAAGATGTAAAAAAGGTAATTTTCCCCTCAAAGGAGTATACTTTTTTTGATATTCAGGATGCTTTAATTGAAAAGAATCTTGCAAAATCCGTAAAAGTTGGAGAGGCTCTCCTTGACGGAGGGTTTTCATACCCGTCAATTTCCGGTTTTCTTGAGTCAACATTTAAAAAGGCTTACAGTCTCGCTTTTGAAGAGAGGCCGTCAAATCCTTCTTTTTATCAAAGGAAATTGCTTCTTGATTGAGATGAAAAGCTTTTTCTAGTGAAATTTTACCATTGGATTTGGAAGAATATTTGAATTTTAAAAATTTTGAAAAAGAAAAAAGCTATTCAAAAACTAAGTTTTTGCAGTTAAAAAATTTGTTCAATCAAGCTTTGATTTATGGTTTTTTCCCAGAAG
>JALWHA010000297.1 GCA_027038695.1 Acidobacteriota bacterium | reverse complement strand
ATTTAGAATAAAAACAAAAGCAAGCCTGTTTGAATAAAGTTGCTTCTTAAACTCAAATAAGGAAATCAAAAACGACTTTTTCATCTCTCCTCTCCCACAATTTCACAAAAATTCATAGCTGAAATATTGCCATAATTTATAATCTCATATTCACCAAAATACATAACGCAAGGAAAAGCATCAATATCCCATTTATACAAACATTCATCTTCGGTAATTATTTTAATTTTAATTTTTTGCAACGCCTTTTGTTTAGGTAAAAAATTATTTTGTTTTGATTTTTTATCAGAACAAAAAACAAACAAAATCTTTTTATTTAGATCACTATTTCCAAAAAACAAAAAATCATTAACAAATTTTTGACAACATTCACAATTTTCCTTCAAAAACACAACATACTTTCCGTTCCAACATTCTGGTTTAATTCTTTTTTTAATATCAGGATTTAGAAAACTTTTTATCTGCAAAACGCCTGATTTTTTCACTAAAATTCTCTCACCATTTACAACAACCAGAGTCGGAAATCCCTGTATTTTCATATAAGGCTTATCTGTATAACAGGTCTTGACATTCTGCAGGTCAATCAATTCTTTTGTTTTACCATCATAAAACGAATTTTTTTTATCATTAATTTTAACCAAAAAAATTTTTTTATTGGGATTTAAAAAAGCAAATTTCCTAATAATAGGAAAAACAGCATTGCAAGCATCACAATCTTCTTTTACAAAAAAAATATAATAATTTTTCACCTTGTCTTTTACATTACACAAAAATAAAATATCTTTACTGGAATGTCTGTTGCAAGATAAAATCAATACACTAAAAAAACACACATAAAAAAAGAAATTTTCAATTTCATTCTATTTCCCTTTTTATTAAATTTAGATTAGAAAAATCCCCCCATAAAAAACCTTCTAGGGGGGGTTATTATCAATAATTAATGAAACAAACAATAAAGTTCACCTTCAGCAATACATATATCACGAATAGCCTCAGTTCTCCATTTTGAACAACCTTGAGCCCACGCATCCACACATTCATCATAAGACATTGCCTTAACACCAGTAAATCCTGCGAAAAATAAAGTCAAACCTAAAACTGCTACCATTAAAACCTTTTTCATCTCATCCCTCCTTGTTTTTTATTTTCTGAGGGATGGCCGGCCACCCATAGGTTAAATTAACCGGCACCTATTTTATCTCTCTCTCTCTCTCTCGTGTCAAGAAAAAAATTAAGTTTTTTATTAAAACTAACATAGAAGATTATATTTTCAAATATGAGCATTAAATAAACAAAATACCTTTCTCCCTGCTCAATCTTTTTTCACAACCTCTCAATAACCCACCTCTTTTCTTCCTCACTCAACTTCCTCGCTGTGAATTTTACTTCTCTGTTTTTTTAAAATCAACAACATTAAAACATCCTTACCAGACTCTGGTTCTGTTCGTCAAAAAGCAAAATAGAGTTATTATTTATACCGCATATCACATAAGAACCGCTTAATTGATTTTCAAACTCAAATTTTTCATTGGTGATTTTAAAAATTTTTGAGAAGTATTGAGAATTTTTGTCTTTGAAAACATAAACACCATACAATTGATTCTGCCAATAAATTAAAGAACTGATAAACGACACAATATCCACATACAATGAGTGATTCATCATTTTTACTTCTTTATGAGATTTAACAGGAAGTTTTAGGGTTTTTTGCAATTCCCCTTTTGAATTAAAAAACAAAATACTGTTTTCACCGTTAAAAACAGCAATTGATTTGTCTTTTTTGTTTAAAGCAATAACCGGGTCGCTCCACAGTTTATACTGCTTTATTATTTTGATTTTAAAATGACAATTTAATTTTATACTTTTTAGAATGTTATAGGTTTTGGTATCCATTACTTTTACAGACAGGGAAAAACCATCCCCTGAATTTTCCCTTATAAACAAATATAACTTTTCGCTTGATTTGTTTAGATAAATAACCGGTTGCTTTTGTTTTAATTGTTTCAGAAAAATACCATTAGAGTTAAAAACAAGAATACTCCTTCTTGCAATATCGTTTATAAACACTTTTTTTTGTGAAAAAGCAATAGAAGGATTGGCCATAAAAAAATAGGGAGAGACCTCTCCCGGCCCCTGACCCTCTTTAATTTTAAGGCGATACTCAATGTGTTTAAGGTTAATATCAAATACTTTTAAAGAATTATCCCCTTTGTCTAAAAAAGCAATTTTACCATTATCGCAATAGACACTTTTTGCAAAAACCACACTTTCAGGAATGGATAGATTTTTTATAGGAGTTTTTGCGTTAACAAAAAATGATATAATCAAGCAAAATAAAATTACAAAATACCGCAACATGGCTCCACACAACATTTATTACCGCTGCAAAACTGAATACCCGCAAAAATCCCTTTCACCAATTTTAACACAAACAGAAACAAAGAGTTAACCCTAATCTATACTCTCAAAGTACCTCTCTTCCAGGATGGGGTGTAAGAAAATGTTGGTGAAAAAGGAACGCCACGCAATAAAAAGAAAGTACTAATAACTCTCGGAAATTTTATAAAAACTCTCCGAGTAACATCTATATCTTCGTCAAATTAGTTTTCTCAATTTAACCTTTATAACTACCTGTGAGGGAGGCTGTTTCTTTCCTTTATAAAACCAATCAGCCACACCGAGTATATAGTTATCCTTTAAACCCAATACCCTGAAAAAGTAAAGACTTTTACAGTTATGGTTTTTCAAATAGTTATAAAAATCATTGTAAAAGGTGTACACACCAACCGCTTTCCCTTTATAATCAATTACATGAATTATACCATCATAATTAAACAAATCTTCTGCGGATACATCACTGATGTTTTTCATATATTTTTTATCCATAACCACTTCATCCCCATAAAAATAAGGCTTATATAATGAACAGCCTTTTATATGAAACAACAAACCCTTTTTTAATACCCTTTTTGCATAAAAGGGATAGTACTCTCTTGTTTTTATGTTAAAGATAATCCCTATAGGTTCGTCTCTCTTTTCAGGCTTTCTATACGGATAAATTACGACATAGTCAGCGTTGGAGAGAAAATAAGCATACAAAGTCAATGTTTTATTGTTGTTAGAAATAGCAAATTTTTTCAGTAATTTTCTCAGTTTAGAAAAAGTTAATATCTCTTCTTTTTTACCCGAATTCTCAAATAATACCTTCCCTATTACCGTTCCTTCTTTAAGCGAATAATATGGACAGGAATCTAAATAATACAGTTTACCATTATTATAAAGCCTGCATTCCCAGACTCTGCAAATATCTTTGGGAAATGGCCATCTTTTCACAACATCCCCATTTTCATTTAATACAAGGAATGAACTTTCACCAAACATTGTTATCATCCCTATAAGCCCATCGCCTATAAACTTTGCTGTGCTTTTAACTCCATTTATTTCTTCAGGAGCCTGCCCCCTTCTGCCAAGTAAGTCAAAATGCCCATCTTTATCAATTACCATAACAGAACTAAGCAAACCTGCTTGCACCGGCAAAAGAAGTATCTTCCCTGTTTCAGGGTCATAGTCAATATACTTTTTAGAAAAATCCGGGACATCATCATCTACACTTACAATAAACTCAAATGTTTTACCCTTCCCTTCTTCGGGAGGTTGCTTTTTTACTTTTATAGCGTTACCATTCCTGTTGACATTGCACCCTATTAAAAAAACCAGAATAACAAGAAGAAAAACACCCTTTTTCATGCAACCCCCCGAAGAGATTTAATTATTTAATTAAAATTGGCATTCACAGGCTCTTGTTGTAATTGTTACACCTGACTCAAAAACACATGTACATCCATAACAAATACCAGGAGCATCATCAGGACAATGAAAACCAGGGTCAGAATATGAAAAATATGAACAAGTGACATGGTCTAATATACTATCTTCCTGCTGAGCAATGTCATAACACATAAATTCCCCACCAACGCTTCCTCTACGCATTGCCCACAAGGATGTTGAAATAGTAAAAGCAATAATTAATACAACAAATAAAATCACCTTAACCTTTTTCATCTCATCCCTCCTTGGTTTTTTGAGGGATGGCCGGCCACCCACAGGTTAAATTAATCGGCACCTATTTTATCTCTCTCTCGTGTCAAGAAAAAAATTAAGTTTATTATTAAAACCAATATCAAAAATTATATTTTCAAATATGAACATTAAATAAACAAAAAAGGTTTTTCTCTGTTCAATCTTTTTTCACAACCTCTCCACCACCCACCTCTTTTCTTCCTCATTCAACTTCCTTGCTTTGAATTTGATAAAACTTACAGTTTTACAAAAAGCAAAAACTAATTGAGTCCAGAAACCTCAACAAAATAGTTGTCGTCTTTTTCAACCAATAGAATTATGTTGTTAGAATCTATTTGAAAATCAATCAGGTTGCCGTCAGGGGATATTTCCATACTTTTTGCTACCTTTGTTCCGTTAACAATGTCTAAAAAGTATTGAGGCTTTTCTTTCCCGTCCTGCCTCTTGAAATACAGAATGTAAACCGTGTTGCCCTGTTTTTCAATTCCGTCTATGGGGGTTTTGTATTCAGGTATTTTTGTTCCTTCAAGCATTTTTGCGGTCATAGGGTTTTTCTTCTTTACCTCTTCAAACCTTTTTTTCGCAGCCTCTTTTTCACTTTTAGTCAACTTAATCAACGGGTATTCTTTTTCTAATCTTCCTATCCTGTCTCCCTTTTGATTATATAGATTAAAGATTACCGCATTATTTTGATAATCTGAAATGTATAAAGTGTTGTCCTGCGTTATGGTAAAAAACCTGATAAAGTTTAAAACATTGCCTTTTAATTGCTTCATGCTTAATGCAGGGGATTTCCAGACATTTTTTATTAATTTTCCCGATTTATCGTAAAGGTTTATCTTCTGAATGACATTTAAGCCTTTATCCGGACTTCCCGATACATTCTGAATTAAAAACGCATAGTATAAGTCGTTGTTTTCTATTTGAAAGACAAGGTTTGAAAATGAGAGGTTAAACCTTGTATCGTTCAGATACTTCCCTTTTAAAGAAAACCAGCGAATTGATTTAAGCATTCCGTCAAAAACGCCTATTTTGTTTTCACCTAAAATCAATTGAAATGGGAAGAGAAACTTGCCTGGACCCTGACCCTTTCCACCAAAAGTGGAGACAAAATTCCCATCTTTAGTTTCTATAAACACCTTTCCTGTTTCTTTATCAATAAAGTAATAGGCATTTTTAACCTTTAAAAAAGAAACAGGGGAAATAAAAGAAGACCTGTCTAACTTTTTGTTTATATCTATCTTTGAGTTAACCTCTGCTGAAAAACAAAAAACCGCAAAAAGCAAAAGGGACAAAAATATAACCGTTTTTTTCATATACCTCTCTCCTCTCTTAATCTAACAACTTTTCTTTAGGCAGTATTTTTGCAAAAAGATAAACCATAAAAACAATTAAAAACGAGATTAAAACAATTGAGAGATAAATTTTCCATCCAGAAACATCCATAATTAAATGCAAAAAAGACTTGAAACTCCTGAATACAATATAGATACCAAAAAAGTAAATCAGGTTTATTATGGCTTTTGCCTTTCCCTTTATAAAAATTAATGAAAAAATATATACCAGATTTAATGCAAAGGTAAAAAACAATGCCAGAGAAAAAACACCTAACCAGCCTGACAAATCAAGATACCTGAACCTGAAAGCAGAACCGAATACAAGAGCAAAAAAAGGAACAACACATAAAGTAAAGACGACTGTTTTTGCAAGAGCCACATCAAATGGGGAAAAACCATAAGCAAAATACATTTCTTTTCTTCCTGGAGTGGATTCTTTGTATAGTGACATACTCACAAATGAAAGAAAAAAAATCTCCGCAAATTGAACAATAATAACAAAGGCAAATATATTAAAAAAACTTAGAAAAATAGGATTGTTTTTAAAACCTTCCTGCATCTGCAATAAAAGGAAAAAGGAAAAAACGCTATACCCGATGAGAGCAAAAACCAATAACAACAACCATTGTTTTATTATCAAGTATTCTTTGTAGCACAATACATTAAATTTTTTAAGGAAACTCATTTTAATCACCTTTCACACCAATTAATTCAAGAAATTTTTCTTCAAGGTCTTTTCCCTCTTCGTTTAAATCTTCCCTTTTACCCTGCCACTTTAATTCACCTTTATCTATAACAAAAATGCTATCGGCAAATTTCTCAACCTCATTAAGTAGATGGCTTGTAATAACAATGCCTTTGCCTTTGTCAGCCAGTTGTTTTACAATCTTTCGTATCTCCACTTTTGCAACAGGGTCCATATTTGCAGTCGGTTCGTCAAGCAGAACAAAGTCCGAATCCTCTATTAAAATCCTCAAAAAATCAGCCTTTTTTTTCATCCCTTCCGAAAAATCGGAGACAATATTGCTTAACTCATCTTCAAGGCCAAGCATATTAGCATACTCTCGTATTTTTGCTTCATCAAAAGGGATATTGTTTAACCTGCAAAAAAACCGCATATTGTTAAGCAGACTAATCTCTTCAATTAAAGAAATAGAGTGAAACATAAAGGAGAATTTTTTATTTCCGTTTATGTCAATGCTTCCCTTATCAGGCTTTAAAATCCCGAGAATCAACCTTAACATGGTGGTTTTTCCCGCACCGTTCGGCCCGCATAAAAAAGAAACTTCTCCCCTTTTAAACTTCAGGGAAATACTGTTCAAAACCCTTTTCTTTCCAAAACTTTTGCTAACATTATTCAAATAAATCATCTTTTAACTTACCCAATATAGCCTCATTCTTTTTCAACCAGGTGCAACCCGGCCTGCTTCTAAAAACCTTTTTATTTTAACAAAAAACTAATTCCTATTTAGAAAAAAATTAAATTTCTCATTAAACCTAATATGTTCTATTATATTTTTTAAGCCATTGTTTGGCAAATATAATATCTAAAAGCAATTCAACCTATAACCTCTCCAGCACAGTGTTTTAGCATTCCTCTTTAATGCACCTGAAACACATCCAGAAACTCGCCTTCTTCGTCAAGAAGATAAATTTTATCTCCATAGATTTTCATTCTGGAATAATTGTTATTTTTCAACTTAATTTCACCTTTTTTATCAAGATTTTCAGATGTCAAAAGCAAGATTGATTCTTTCCTGCTCTCCCTTTTCAAAATCACCACTAAATCAAGTTTTTGAGAGTATTGAATGCTTAAAACCCTTTTTATCTTTTTCATTCTCTTTGCAATTTCCAATATTTTAGAATCAAAGGGAGAGTTAATTCTGGCGTTTCTGTCAATTTTATCTAAATCTTTTAGCGGATTTAAAATTACTTTTTTTAAAACAATCCTGCAGTTTTTATCGGTTTTAATTATCTCCCCGCTTACAACATCACATAAAAACAAATTCCCCTCTTTATTAAATGCCACTAATTTTCCTAACAGAGAAGACAGTTTATTGGG
>JALWHA010000296.1 GCA_027038695.1 Acidobacteriota bacterium | reverse complement strand
GTTGAACTAACGAATAACACATCCCCGGCTGTTAAATTAAAAATCTTCCAAAAACCTTTCTTAAAAACCTGATAATTAAATTTAGAGTTTTTTAAATAAGTATAAATCAGCCACCCATATTCGTTTTTATAGCGTTTAAAAGCATTCTCTGTGTATTCGTCAACACTTTGCTCAAACTTATCAAAACAATTTTTAGCACATTCAAGACCCTGTTTCAGTTTACCTGATTTTCTATAAACAAAAAGCCTTATGCTTTCTGCAACTATGTTTTCACATTGAGGAATGCTGTTCAACACTTCAAGCATTTTTTCAAGAGTTTGCTTGCTCTTCGTCTTTGTAAATTCTTTTCTCAAAGTGATAAGTTTTTGAATGTTTTGATTTTGTTGCTTTTCTTCCATAATCTTCCCTAAAGTTTATTCACTGTTTTTGATAAACTCAGAATATCCCTTTTTTACAGTTTCAGGAGAGGTGTTCGCATAGCAGTAAACGCATAAGTGCATGCAGGTATTATATGCTCCAATGTCAGTGCTTTTTACACAGCCGCAGGATTCTCTTTGGCCTTTATCTTTAAGTTTCCTTTTCAATTCTGCTATTTTTCTCTTAATCTCCTTTTTTGCCTCTTCCTGTTTATCTCTATCTTCTGAAAAATCCGTTTGCAATAACTTATCTTTTGCTTTTAAATATTTTTCATAATTCTTCTCCCCATACAACCATTCCATCAATTTCGGATTGCCGTGGGATATCTTTTCTATCAATTCGTCGTCTATGCACTTGTTCTTTTCTATCCCGAATTGAGTTAAATCCACAGTTTCGCAGCATGTTGTAAGTTTCAGATTCCACTTTTTGTTTAAAGCAGATAATTTTTCTCCGAATTCCAGCATTTTCGCATTATTAAACTCACTATAGTTTACCCCTGCCTTTGCCATATTGTTTCTAACCTTTCTGTATATCCCTATGTCCGCAAAACTAAAAACAAGTTTTTCAGTGTAATCGTGGATTTCATCTCCAATTCTTTCAATCTTGTCTAATAAAGCGTCAACATTTAACTTATCGGTAAGAATCAATGGGTCAAATCTCCAGATAACCTTTTCTTTTCCAATTTTTTCAGAAAGTTTTTTAAATGTCTCAATCCTCTCTTTTAAAGGGGGGACATTAGGTTCAAACCCTTCTTTTTCATAGTCGTTTAATGTGAATTGAAAGTAAAATTGATAGTCATCTTCTTTTCCTTTTATCAAAGTATTTATCTCGTCAAGGTGTTTAATTAAAGGTTTGGGATTCTTTGTCCAGAAAACAATAAACCTTGTATTTTCAAAAGAGATAAAGTAAGGCTTTTGATTAAAAGGATTTATTCTTTTGGTGTATCCCCTCTTTAACACATTTAAAAACCATTCAGAGAAAAATGCGGGAATATCGGTTGAGCGGCTTGCCGAAATTATTGCAGGCTCGTTAATTCTAAATTGCTCCCCGTCCATTTCAATGTATTTTATCTTTTTCTTCTCAACAATTTTGTACTCATACAATTTTTTCATTTTGACTCCTTTTATCTTTTATTTTCGCATACTTTTAAACCGTATCTTGAAGCATTTGCAACAGTGTACGAATCATTCGGATTAAAATGCTTTTGTAAAAATCGCTCTGCATTTTCTTTATGTAAAAATAGTTTTGGAGAAAACTTTGCCTCAAAGGGATAATTAGGATTATTGCTATCAATATTCAAAACAACCTGAGTAAAGCAATCCCTGACCTTACAGGTTGAACCGTAAAATCCGCAGGGAACAGGAAAGATAGGAATCAATTGAGGCGTTCCTCTTAAATATTCAATTACTTGATTATTCATCATTTGAGGAAAGTAAACTCCTTTAGGAGAACGCATTGTAACATCGGAAAGATAAAAAATACCGTCTTTTTCCAAACATTTTTCAGCAAAATTAACTGCATCAGTATAGCAACTCTCGTCCCCTTGTAAATATAATTCATTCCCTATTTTAGAACACAAAATAAAATCCATTTTTTTATTAAACCCACATTTATCACTGACACATTTTAAAAAATCCAAATTTCTTATCTTAATATTAACGACAAATTTTGGGAAAAATTTCCTGATAATCTCAATTCCTTTAAATACGGGACTTATATTTAATTCAATTACAAAAACATTTATCTTTTTAACTTTTGAGCTAAAGTTTTTTAAAGCATAAAGTAATGCTATAGTTGCAGGTAAAGAATTGCTACCGATATCAAGAATTGAGATTTCACTTTTGTTTTTTAAATTATCAACAGAATCTTCCATGTTAAAGTATGAAGAGAATATTGCGAAAACCTCGGCAAATGTCTTAGGCCAGTATGTTCCTAAATAGGTTTTAATATCAGACTCGCTTTCCCATCTATAAGATTCCTTCACATCTTCGCGCCTTTCAAATTTTGCGCCTAAATCTTTATAGAGAAAGTTAATCAATTCATTAGATAATCTGAGAAACATTGTTGAAGAAGCAAGGCTATCATATGACGGGATATCGTTTTCTGAAGCAAAATTTATCATCTTTCCCCCTTTTTTGTTCAGTCATTGTTTATAAACTGACGACAGGGGGAAAGATGACAGGAAATTATAAAGAAATTGTCAGAATTAATCCGTTTGGATAAAAGTTCAATTCCAAATTTCCATTAGACAGGTAACGAAAATAAAGATTTAACTCCTCAATTTTGTAGATGTTTTTACCGTTAATTTGTGTGACATTAAGCCTATCGGCTTTAAAACTTTTATTAGAAACGGAAATCACAACACTGCCAAGCATCATATTGCCTATTATCACTTCTCCCTTTTGCCTGTTGGTCAGGACATCTACATCGCTTACAGATAATTTAAAATCTTTCATCTCTTCTAAAGAAGGTGGGACAGGGATAATCTTTTCTTGCTCAAGTGACTCATTCTCTTTTTCTTTTGCAAGAGTACGGAGGGGAATATCAACATCCCATTTTGATAAATATTCATCTAATTTGTCTAAAACTTCAGATACATTGATATCAGAAAGTTCGGCTAATATTTCTTTTGCCAGCCTAAAAGGCTTATAAGCCTCATCTGTTTCAAGAAGTTGTTGTACTTTCTCATCACCTATACCTTTATCAATTTTCCTCATATCTCTGTTTTTCTGCCACTTAAATTTCCTTAAATACTGCAAAGCCAACCTAAACTTAATTATATTTTTTGTTTTTTCCTCAAGGCTTTCTTCATTTAGTTTTTTCTCATAAAAAGAAATTACATCATCAAATCTCATTGTCCTTTCTTTCAGCAAACAAGATTCTTCAAATGAAAGGCTTTCTTCAATTTTGGAGTTTTCATACTTTTCACGGAAAGTTCTCTGAAATTCGCCGGGGATTCTTTCCCAATCTATTTGCGCATTAATCAGCGCTTTGGTTAAAAGTCCAATAATATTAACACCTATCTGTTTTGATAACTCCAGAATCAAAGCGACATCTTCATTCCCTTCAATGTCATTTTTTAAGATAGCCTCCAGGGTTCTATACCTGTTGTTTTCTATTAACACCTTTAAATATGCGAGAATAAAATCTGACATCATATCTTTTTTCTTTGCCTTGTGAATCGCACTTAAATTAAAATTCTTAAACTTTTTATCCCACAGTTTGAGCAAGACATCTTTAAACAAATTCGGGTTTCCTACTTTCTCAAGATACTTTAATGC
Organism: Acidobacteriota bacterium; assembly: GCA_027038695.1. Lineage (GTDB taxonomy): Bacteria > Acidobacteriota > Holophagae > Thermotomaculales > Thermotomaculaceae > Thermotomaculum. The sequence goes on along the minus strand of JALWHA010000296.1, from coordinate 3,784 downwards.
CTCGTCAATTTTCCCAATGTTAGTTAAAAACATAATTAACGGTTTGAAATTATTATTAACCTCAGATTTCACAACAAACAATTTGTAGAAAGTTTCATAATGAGTGTTATCTCTGGGAGACTCTTTCAAAACCTTTAAAACATTTGACAGGTTTTTAAAATTAGAAGACCGCTCATATACGGAATACAGCCTTTCCCAATCTTTTAATTGTTGAAATTTGATTTTTAATTTTGAGAATTCTTCTTCAGATAAATCATCAGGCGTTAAACTAAATTTTTTCATCAAAACCTGTATTTCACACTCATTCCTTTCCTCTCCCGAATAGTTACACTCCTTAAAATATGTGAGTGCATTTTCATATTGTTTTAACCTGTACAACAATTTCCCTGCTATTTCTTTATCTAATTTTATAAATCCCCATTTGTTTATGGTATTTAACAAGGAAATAGTGCGAAGAGATTCATCAGTTGCCACGGTTTTAACAGATACATTCTCCATTAAAGTATTCAAAGCATGAGACCACAACTCAAGTACTCCCTGGTCTCTTAACAACTCTTTATGCTCTATGAGTTTTTCCAGAAAATTATTAAATCCCAGGATTCCACATTTAAACACAATGAGTTTGGAGATTTTTATTCTCAATTCATTTAATCCTTCGCTGACAGGCATAAAATCATTTTCGTATTTTTTAATCAGATTGTACTGCTTCTCTCTCCACAACATTTCAAGTGCATCTTTAATCTTGTTACACAAAATATAATTTTCAACAGATTCTTCCCACTTCCTATCAAATTTATAAGCAACAGCCATACACTCATAATAATCATTATCTCTCTTTAATCTTTTAAATTTTGCAGCAGCCTGTTTCATCCAATATGAATCTCTCAAGTTTAACCCTTTATTTTTATAATCAACTGCCAGATCTAACGGGTCTCCGCTTCCTTCATTTAAATAATGTGCTTCTCCTTCAACAGTCATTGCAATATTAGGGTTATCAGCATTTAATCTCCACCTGCCTTCATCGTCAATTAATGTTAACAAGTGTTCCAGAAAATCCCTTGTGGCAAATTTCCACAAGGCTTTGTACCCTTTATCGGTATCAACTATGTACAACATTCTTTTAGGCCTTGTAACGGCAACATACAACCTGTTAAAAAAGTATTCCAGCGCTATCTTTTCCTCAGCACTCAAATCTCTATACTCATCAATGGTTCTATTTTCCAGATTAAAGAAATCACTTATATAATCCCCGAATTTTATTACCGCCACCCTTTCAAACTCTAACCCTTTAGCCCTCATTGAAGAGGAAACTCGTTCTGCAAGCCTGCTTTCTTCATCAAAATCAACAATATTCTTTAAATCGTTGTCTCCTAAAACAAATTCATACTCCCTATTTGAAGATTCGTCAGGAATAATCAAATGCAAATCCTGCTGTTTCTTTAACTCTTCAATAACCTCCTGTTTCCTTATGTTAAAACGATAAACAGGGATACTATCTCTTCCCACATCCCAACTCTCCTGAGGCTCAATGTCTTTATAATTAAAAACAACCTTTCTTAACAGTTGTACAGCATTGGATATATTTACAATCTCAGAAGAAGAACGATAGTTAAACGACAATTCTTTATAGTTCAACTCCAGGTTTCCCCATCTCTCTTCAGGAGATAAAGTATACAGAAACTTTTCAGTATAGGCTGCTTTTATTGCTTCCCACCTGAACCCTGTTGGGTTCAAAGTTTGAAAAGGGTCGCCTGCAAAAGCAAAAGGAACCTTCTTAATCAAATCTCTGCCTACTTTTTTAGAAGAAAAATAGTTGATTCTATAAAGAAACTCCAATTCAATCCTTGTAAAGTCCTGTGCTTCATCGCAAAAAACGCCGGGATACTTTGCTAAATCTTCAACATTATCCAGGACGTACCTCACCAAATCCTGGTCATCCCAATACCCCTCATTTTTTAATGATTTATACCAATTTTCCCACACCCTATCATAAACATCATCAAACGCTACTTTATTTACCGTTCTTTCTTTTTTCGGAAGTTGTACATATTCATCTTTCTCAAGAAAACCGTCAATACTGTACCCTTTTATATAAGTTCTGAGTATATGCCAGGAAATCTCAGGAGTAAAGTAGACAGGCAGATTTGGTAACCTCTCATACTTCTTCTGCCACATATCTTTAAACAATTTAAAATCAATATACTTTTCCTTACTAAATTTTTCTCTCTGAGAATCATTCAAATACTCAAACAACACATTTTGAAAGGTCGTAACCGACGACGATACAAAACTTATTGCACCCTTAACACCGTCCATTTTTTCAGTTTTATCGCTCTTGTTAGCAGCCAGTTCACTATCCTGATAAAACCGATAGGATGCATTTAATATAGAATTGACATTTTCTTTAGCACTATTACTTAAGGTCTCACTGTAAGTTAAAAAAAGCGGCGTTGCCTGAAAAACATCCTTAAACCCTTTAAAATGATTCAAATAATGCGCAAAAACATACTGCAAAATAGTGGACTTACCGCTTCCAGCCCTTCCGTTGATAAAAATCGGGAAACCCCCTTCCTGTGAAAAACCTGTAAACGCAGAAAACAGGACATCCTCTTCTTCAGGGGAAAGAGAAAGGTTTGCGCTTTTATCTTTTTCTATATCTTCCCACTTTCCGTAATCAAACAACATTAAAAAGGGATAACTTCTAAAAGATTGTTTTTTAGCATCGTCAATGGTAAATTGAGATAACTTTGTTTTTGTAGAATTAACAAAATCCCCGGCAATTTTATCTTTCTTTTCAAAATCGTATAAAAACAACAATCTGTCATCAAACTTTTTAAAAAATAAAACAATTCCCCCTAACTCAACAGCATACTCATCATCAAAAAGAGGCTTGTCCAACTCAATTAATTTCTCATAAATCTTCGCCAACCAACCGATATAGTCTTTATTAACAATTTTTTCAACCCAATGACGAGATTCAAAAACAAAAAATTCCTCTTCCCTATTAGGCTCAATGATACTCAAAAACCTCTGCTCATCTTCACTTAATTCAGGCTTGAAAACAATATTTTTGGATAGTTCTTCTTCCACAAAAGTTTTTAACTCATCCAAATCTATTAAAGGCTTCAACTTTTCTTCAAAGAAATTCTCCGGGTGGTGCATAAAATTAGTGTAATCGCTTCCGCCCCTTGTTAAAATGCGGAAAAAAACAATTGCCATATGCAATTCCCCGCCAATCTCCACTTTAAACTCTCTTGCAATAAGCCTTAAATTGCCGTCTCTTTTTTTGAAAAAATTTCTTGGAAACCTATCCCAGGTAATATACTGATTTCTCTCCAATTCATTCTTCACCTTTTCAAGCCATTGAATCTTCCCGTGTGTTTTTGCATCCTTTTTACATTCTTCTGTAACATAAACGAAAAGAGACATAATACCCCCTTTTAACTTAGCAAAAAATTAGTAACAGAAATCAGAGAATCCCTTAAATCCTTCATTTTATTTACTGTTGTAGTAATGCCATGAAGAGAATGACAGTCATCTCCTGAAGTGGGGAGACAGAGGGAAAAAACATTTAAGCCGTACTCGTCATACTCCCATGCTTCATCGGGAGCGGCCATGTCTTCCGGAACAACTCCATATGAAATACCTTTTTCTTCTAAAACTCCGCAAAGTGTATCTATAAAAGAATTAAGTGAATTAAAAGGCAAATTTTCCTCAAATGGCTTATTAAAAAAGAAGTTCTCAAGGGAAACGCTTTTTTCATAATTTTCTAAAGTTACATCCA
>JALWHA010000295.1 GCA_027038695.1 Acidobacteriota bacterium | reverse complement strand
TATGTAAAAGTATGCCATTCTTGAGGAAAGCATTTTCTGGAAAAAGTGATTCCCCTTTGACGGCTCTACCCTGAAATTCTCCATTGTATACTCTACAATTACTTTTGCGTTTGAAATTTCCTTAAAATTTACCGGAATACCGTTAAAAGGGTTGCTTGAGCCTAATCTCCCCGGAACAAACAGCATATAAAATTCCTTTTTATCCTTAAACTCCCGATTTATCTTTGCAATCTCTGAGGCAATCTCTACGGTTTTATCCCTTCTAAACCTTTTAGGAGAGACAAAAACGATGCGTTTAAGGTTATTGTAAATCCCGTTTCCTAATACTTCATCGGAGAGACAGAGAGCGTTTTTTGTTTCTTTTTTTTCTATCAAAACAACTCCCAAACCGCTTCCAGAAGGCAGAGGCTTGTTTTGAAGCAGAAAAAAATGATTCTTTTCATTCTTATTAAAGTTTACCGAAAACTCTATTTCGGAAGCTTCCCCGATTGCACTTGAAGACAATTCAAGAAGTTCGGTTATTAACTCGGAAAAATGAAAAAACCTGTTTGAAAGAAAATTTTTGAAAGTAATTACCTTCTTTGCTCCGAATTTCGGAAATGCTGACAAAATTCCGTCCTCTTGAGAATAGTACTCGGAAACATAGTTCAAAGACTCACCTATCTCAAAATCGGAAACCCTTATCTTTTCAAGCCCTGAAAGTTCACCTTTTTTTGCGTCAAATTCAGATTTTTCAAGATCTAAAGCATAAAAATATTTCTGGCTGTTCCTTACACATTGCTCCGGGCTTGCACACAAAGGGTCAAGCAAAGGCGCTTTAGGAGAAACCCTTTTTATAAAATTTGATTCCTCAATAATCCTTCCCAAACCGAAAGCAAGGTAAACGACTCCGTCTTCAGGCTTTAAACTTGCAACGGGATAGTAATTGTAGCTCTGCGCAACCCCGGAAATAACGGGGAAATAGTATTTGCCGTACTGTTTGCCTACCACTTTTTGAATTAAAACAGCCATCTTTTCTTCGCCTAAATTGTAATTTGTGTTTTTAATAAACTTTTTTGCAGCGGAAGAAAAAACAGAAGCATAAACAAGTTTAATTGAAGCAATCAAGTTTGCAAGCCTGTGCTCAAATGTCTGCTCGTTGTTTGCAAGCATATAGGTTTTGTACACCCCGGCAAATGAAAGTGTCTGCGAATCCTCAAAGATCGAAGAAGAACGAACAGCAAGAGGTGTTTTTAACTTTTTTAACAACTTTGACAAATCCTTTTCAACACTTTTAGGCAGTTTGGAATTAAGGAAAAGGGACTTTATCTCTTCGTCGTTTTCAATCTCAAGAGCCCTGTCCATCAATTTGTTTTTGCGCAAGAAACTTTCGTAAATATCGGTTGCAAGCACTGTTGAAAACGGCACCTTTATGTCAACATCGGGGAACTTATCCACAAAACCCGTTTCAGAAAGAACAGCCTGAATAAACGCCAATCCCCTCGCTTTGCCCCCTAAAGATTCGTCCCCTATCTTTACAAAAATTGCTGATTCAGCATCGGAGAGAGCCTTTAAACTAATAACAGAATTTACCTTTTTTTGGTGCAAAAAATCAATTATGGTATGGTGAAGAAAAACCTTAATATGCCCTATATCCTTAAAATCGTCAATAGTTTTAGGCCTTAAAACCTCTGCTATTTCAAATTGAGTTCTCGCCCTGAACCATATTGAAAAATGGTTATGAGAAGCGTGGTATAAAACACTTTCGTCAGGGATGTTCAGTATCTTTTCCGCAAATTCTTCCAAACTTTTAGCCCTGTCTATTATCTTTCCGTTAGGCAGCTTGAAAACAAAATCACCAAACCCGAAATGCTTTAAAATATACTTTCTTAACTGCTCAACCATGCTTTTTGAGAGTTTGTGAAAAAAATCAACCCCTAATTTTCTTGCAACCTTTTTGTTTTCAAGGTTAGAAGATTGAAGGATAACATTTAAATCCTTAACCTCGCTTTTAACCTTCTTTACAAGCTCAAAACCGGCATTTTTATCAAGTTTACCCCCTTTAGGATACTGCACGTCTGATATTATCCCTAACAACTTGCTTTTGTACTTCTCATAAATATTAACTGCGTCGTCGTAAGTCTCTGCCGTTAGAATTTTAGGCCTTGCCTTAACCCTTAAAATAACATCTGATTCGTTAATAGTATCCCTGATTATCTTCCTCGTCTGTTTTAAAATCTCGGTATAGATCAAAGGCAGAAAGAATGAATAGTACCACGGGGAATCTTCAACTATCAGAATGACGTTTACCCCTAATTCAGTATCTGTTTCAGCGTTTTTTTCGTCTTCAATATATTTTATTATTGCCAGAAAGAGTTTAGAATCCCCCATCCAGTAAAAAACCTTGTCAATGTACCTTTTTTCCCTGACAAACATTAAAACGTCTTTTTCAACAGGGACATAAGTTAAAAGGACAACAGGAAGGTCTTTTTTTATCTCTTTAACCTTTTTTCCGAATTCAATAGGGGTCATATCCGAAAGCCGCGGCATTGTTATAACAAGGTCGTAGTTGTCCTTTTTCAAGAATTCAAGAGCCTCTTTTGCGGAGTAAACCCTTGTTATTCTCGGAATATGCTGTAAATCCAGCTCCACAAAATCGCTGAAAATCCTCTTTGTCAAAGCCCCGTCTTCTTCAAGTATGTATGCGTCGTACGGGGATGCGACAAGCAAGACATCTTCAACATGGTACTTCATCAAATTGTAAAACTTGTCCGCTTTGGCGGAGAAAAAAGGCTTAAACTGCATAGAGTCTAATCAACAAACTGTAATTTATAGTACTTCGGATTTAACTCGTCTCCGGTTGCCTGCTTTACAAATTTATCCCATCTGTACCTTGCCCCGGGTTTGAATACTTTTTCTATAAAGTAATTTCCTATCTCCTTATTTCCCCCTAAAAATGTCTGCTTTATATTATCGGTGTGAAGTATGTTTTTAGCGACATAGTAATTCATCTGAGAGGCGAACAATTCCCCTAACATATAGTTGTGATAGTAAACCGGATATGCTGAAATGTGTATCTTTGCCGCCCAATCGGGGTTATTCCTTCCCTCGGGTTTTTTAACCAATTGATACTTTTCTTTCAACTGCCACCAGTAATCGTTAAAGTAATCCACTCCCTTTTCAGGGTGAGCATACAACTCTTTTTCAAACCTTGTCACAACCTGACACCACCTTGAAAACACAAGTTGCTGAAACTTCTGCATTTTGTAAAGTTGCGGAGCAATCCTTTTTGCCTCTTTATCAGACAAACCGCAGTACTTTTGCAAAAATTCAGGGTTTTTAGACTGCCTTCCGAAAAGCATAGCAACAGCCTCTGTTGTAAATGTGTGGCACGCTTCCCTTAAAACATATGGCAGGTTTTTATCAATATACTTGTCATAAACAGCATGCCCTAATTCGTGAAGGATTGTATCCATCCACGATTCGTTATCTTTAATATTGGTTAATACCCTTACATCCCCTTCCCTGTCAATATCTGTGCAGAAGGCATGCTGCATTTTACCTTCTTTTTCGTACAAACTGCTTCTTTGTAAAATATCGGTTACGTCAAGCCCGATTGAAGAATAAAAATCCTTCGCTATCTTTGCTAAATCCCTGTCTTTGTAATACTTATCAAGGTCAACATTGTCAAAGGAAATCCCTTCCTGAAAAAACGGGTCTTCGTAATGCCACGGCATAACCTTATTTTTAGAAATGCGATACCTTTTTGCAAGCATTGAATCAATCTCGCTTTTAACCTTTGAATACTCAGGTGCGATCTCTTTATCAAGTTCGTCGAAAAGTCCTATAATCTCTTGAGGAGTCTGCTCGTTTAAAACAAGAGCCATTTCAAAGTAATCTCTGTATCCGAGAGATTTCGCAAGTTTATTCCTTAACTTTGCAAGTTCAAGGACATCTTCGGCAACAACCTTGCCTATCTGTTTTGAGGCAAGCCAGGCCTGCTTTCTTAACTTCATATCTTTCTTTTCGCTTCTTAAAATCTCTTTTAACTGGTTATCGGTTACCTTTTTGCCTTCCAAGTCTGCCCTGAAGGTATTGAATTTCTTTTCAATTTCACTCTGCTTTTCTATTATCTCTTTAACGATATTCGGGTCTCCCTGTTTGCCCGCATAGGCAAGGTAGATAAGTACAATCTGCCTCTTTAAAATTGGGTCTTTAATATCCTGTTTTAAAAACGACTTAAGTTTCAAAAAGTCGTCTTTGTTTGAGTGAATCTGCGCAATCTTAAACTCTAAATCGGCGGCCTCTTTATACTTATCGGCATTCCCGGTTACTGACGCCTCCCAGCTTGCAAGGTTAGCCTCTTTGTACAACGGAGCAACCTTTTTCACATAGTTTTCTATAAAAATTTTCATCTCATTCTCCCTGTTTAAATGAATATTGCAGGACACTGTTAAAAAACTCAAAACCAAAAGAAAAAACAATAATCTCATACTCCCCCCGTTACTTTATTCTTTTAAACCTTGTTCCGTCTTTGGTATCCTCTAAAACAATACCCTTTTCTTTAAGCAAATCCCTTATCTCGTCAGCCCTTTTAAAATCCCTGTTTTTTCTTGCCTCAATCCTCTCCTCAATCAACTTTAAAATCTCCTTGTCAGGCATCTCGGTTGAAAAATCAAACACGGCAAATACTTTGTTTAAATCTTCAAGAAAATTCAAAACCTCTTCCTTGTTTGGCTCGGGAATATTTGAATCGGGATAAAGTTTATTAACCTCTCCTAAAAACTCAAACAACGAGCCTAATGCTCCTGAAACATTAATATCGTCGTCCATAGCGTCTTCAAACGCTTTTTTGTACTTTTCAATTAACTCTTTAATCTTAGCGTCATAATTTCCCTTATTTGTTGTCTGTGAAACAGATTGATAAAACCCTTCAACCTTTTCAATAGCCTTTTCAGCAGCCTTTACGCTTTCAAGGGTAAAGTTCAACTGCTTCCGATAATGGGAAGAGATAAGGACATAACGAATAGCCCTCGGGTTAAAGCCTTTGTTTATCAAATCCCTTAAAGTAAAGAAATTGCCTAAAGACTTGCTCATCTTCTTGCCTTCAACAATAAGGTACTTGCAGTGAAGCCAGTAATTTGAGAAAGGCTTACCTGTTGCCGCTTCACTTTGCGCTATTTCATTTTCATGGTGAGGAAAGATCAAATCCTCTCCCCCTGCGTGCAAATCAATAGTCTCCCCTAAATACTTCATAGCCATAACCGAGCATTCAAGGTGCCAGCCCGGCCTCCCCTCACCCCAGGGCGAAGGCCATGAAGGCTCATCCTCCTTCTTTGCCTTCCACAAAACAAAATCCCTTACATCGTCTTTTTCGTACTCGTCAGCGTCAACAGAAACCCCTTCCCGAATCTCCCTTTTATCAAGTTTTGACAGTTTGCCGTACTCTTTAAATGCAGAAATATCATAGTAAACAGAGCCGTCTTTTTCATAGGCAAAGCCTTTGTCTATCAATGTTTGAACAAGTTGTATCATCTCTTCAATATGCTCGGTTGCCCTCGGGTTATACTCAACCTGCTCAATATTCAAGGCTTTGCAATCTTCAAAAAAAGCCTTCTCGTACTTTTCAGTATATTCCCTTAAAGACATACCCTCTTCGTTTGAGCGCCTTATAGTTTTATCGTCAACATCGGTTAAATTCATAACCTGAACAACCTTATAGTCTTTATACTTTAAATACCTTCTGAATATATCCTCAAAACAGAAAGTCCTGAAATTGCCTATATGTGCATAATCGTAAACCGTAGGCCCGCATGTATAAATCCTTGCTTCCTTATCCCTTAAAGTTTTAAACTCTTCCGGCCTCCCCGTTAAAGTGTTATAAATCCTCATACAATCCTCCTATAGAACATCAGCATAATTATACATTAAGTTAAAGGGATATACCAGAAACATGGAATTGATTTTAAATATGGGTTGAAATGTGTTCTGGTATTTGTTTTTGGGGATAAAAAAATGGTAGCGGGGGTGGGATTTGAACCCACGACCTTCGGGTTATGAGCCCGACGAGCTACCTGGCTGCTCCACCCCGCGACATGCAATTAACAATTATAAAGATTTAACTCAAAATGTCAATACTTTTTTATAATAACAGTATTAACAATGACACAAGAGTTTTTGCATAACTTATGCTGCCAGGAAATTTTAAGAAATCCATTCACTTCTTAAAAATTCAATAAAAAAATTGAGACCTTGCTCCCCCTCCAGAAACCGACAGAAAAAACATTTTGTTGAAACATTGTTAGATAAAAAGCATATTTATTCGGAAAATAGTGGTGAAACACTTTATTTATGTATTTTTTAAAGATTAAAGATGGAAAATATAACAGAAAAAAACTTAAGTATTCTAAAAAGATTAGGTGCTTTTAAGGTGTGACCGGTTTAATCATTCAGACTAAAAACTCTCCTGACACAAAAAACTTTACATTACCGATATTTCCGATAATCTCTTTAAGCAAAAAACCATTTATATTAAGTGTTTGAAGAATTCTAAAAAAGTCAATAAGTAATTGATCAAACAACCTTTAACAATTGAGAAAAAGAAATTAGATTTTCCCTGAAGAAAAAACACAAGAAAAAATCCCCACAAAAAATTAGCGGCAGGCAAAACAAAGATCGCAAACAAATGCCCCACCCTTTCAAGATCAGCATCAGTTTTAACACCGATACTAAACCATGATGCATTACCCCAATTTGGACCAAATTCCTTAATAACCTGTGCAACATACATAGCAAAAGAACAGATTATCAAATAATGCAGAGTGCTATGGTATATAGATTTTGAAAAAATATAAAGAATCAATAACAAAAAAGTTAAAACAGGAAAAACATAAGGAGCAATAGTTAACAACCAATTGGGGTAACCCTGATATCGGACAACCCCGCCCTCCCCGTCGCTTGCATTTATATTTGTAATCCTGTTAAAAGTTAAAACCCCGAAAATCAAATGTGCCAATTCGTGAAAAAGTGTTTCCCAGAACTTCATCCTCTTTTGCAATAATGTCCTATAAATAAAGAAAGAAACAAAAAACACAATTGCATCTTTAAGTAAAACCTGCTTGTTTAAAGCTTTCAGAAAAGAGGACAAGTGAGAAAAAACCATATAATCTGTCAACAATAAAAGAAAAGCAAAAGGCCACTTTACAATAAAGAGAAGTGCGGCAATTAATACTGTTACTATTTTTTTAATCCTATAAAACATAGATGTCCAATCCTTTAAATTTCTTTTTAAGATAGTTCTCTGTTTGGCTATTCAAGTTAATAGCAGAGTCAATTTTAATAGGTACCTTTTTTAATTTTTTAGCCATTATCTTATCATCAAAATGAATGACTAAAGCATTTGCCATAGCATCGTATTGATCATTAGTTAACTTTGTTATTACAATCTCATCAACATCAGCAAAATTGTGGATTTTGTAATTTTTCCACTCTAAAGGAAGATAATATGTC
>JALWHA010000294.1 GCA_027038695.1 Acidobacteriota bacterium | reverse complement strand
GCCTTAAGGAGGTTTTATGGTTTCTGACCTTGTTTCTGACCGATGCATGGCGAGGAAGTTTTGGGGTATTAACAATTATTTACAAAGAGATTACACTAACGGATAGCATAGGAGGTAAAAATTGAAAGCATTAGGAAGACATATTTTAGTAGAGTTTTATGACTGCAACCCTTCCCTTCTTAACGAATCGGATTTCATTGAAAAAGTTATGAACGAGGCTGCCGACAAGGCAGGCGCAACAATAGTTACCAGCAATTTTCACCATTTTAGCCCTCACGGCGTTTCAGGAGTTATAATTATCGCCGAATCCCATTTAACAATTCATACCTGGCCTGAATACGGCTATGCCGCAGTTGACCTTTTTACATGCGGGGAAACAGTTAACCCATGGAGCGCATTTGAGCATTTAAAACAGACACTTGAATGCTCACATTACTCAGCAATGGAGATGAAAAGGGGACAATTAGGCATAGTTAATCAGGATTTAAAAGATTATCATCACAAACCAGTAACGGCTTAAACAAAGCCTTTATTGGAGAAAATTAAATGAACCTCTGGTTTACCGAGAATCAGACGGATAATTTGCGTCTGTCATTTAAAATAAAAAAATTGATTGATTTTAGAAAAAGCAAATTTCAAACCCTTGCTATTTACGACACTTTTGAATACGGAAGGCTTTTCACCCTTGACGACTTTGTTATGCTTACCGAAAAAGACGAATTTGTTTACCATGAAATGATTTCCCATGTTGCTTTATCCTGCCACCCTAACCCTGAAAACATACTTGTAATAGGCGGGGGAGACGGAGGCACAATAAGAGAGATAGAAAGGCATGACAGGGTAAAAAGCATTACCCTTGTGGAAATAGACGAAGAGGTTGTTAGCATTGCAAAAGAACATCTGCCATTTGTTGCATGCGGTTTTGAGGATAAAAGGGTAAAGGTCTTTATTGAAGACGGAATTGAGTACATAAAAAACCATAAAACCGAGTACGATATAATCTTTATTGATTCAACAGACCCTGTTGCATTTGCCGAAGGGTTGTTCCATACCGATTTTTACCAATTTGTTTTTGATGCGTTGAAAGAAGGCGGGATAATGGTTGCTCAAACCGAATATCCCTTTTTAAAAGGGGATTTTATAAAACAGGTTTACTCATCTTTAAAAGAGGTTTTTCCGATTGTATCGCCTTACCTTGCATTTATTCCAACCTACCCGACAGGGATGTGGTCTTTTGCTTTTGCTTCAAAGAAGTATCACTATATAAACGATTTAAACCCGGAATTTGCCAGACCTTTTGCAGATAAACTAAAGTACTACACCCCTGAAGTTCACAAAGCTGCTTTTGCACTGCCGCCGTTTATAAAAAAATTGATTGATTAAAAAAAGCCCCGAAATCGGGGCTTTAATTATTTAAGTAGAACCAGAGCGTCTTTTGTTTTAAATACAGGCAATTTGCAGGAGAATCCGGAGCAAATCCTGAATTCGGGGGTTTTCTCAAAATTATTGTCAACATAAGAAGAAATCTTTGAAAGTGAAGAGCCTTTGTAATTAACAAGAACAACTTTATTAGGAAGGTAAATCTCACTCAAAGCCTTTAAAAACTTATCAACCTCTCTGTCCTTCAATTCCCCGTTTATTACAATTTCATACCCCTTTTCATACTTTGCATAAACACCGCATAAAAACATTGAAAATCCCATAGGATAATTTTTTACTTTTTGAGCAAATGCCTTCTCAAGCAAATTAGAATACTTTTTGAATCCTTTGTCACCCGTTATTTTATACAAAGTTACAAGGTTTAAGTACATTACCGAATTGCCGGAAGGTATGGCGCCGTCAGAAAATTTCCTTACAGGCATTATCAAATCTTCAGTTTTCTTAGAAAAATCAAAACAATTAAACTCTTTATCCCAGAGGTTTTGAATAGCCTTTTTCTCAATATCTATAGACTTTTTCAGGTAAAAAGTATTGAAACCGCACTGGTAATATTCAAGCAATCCCCAAACAAGAAAGGCATAATCGTCAATTGTTGCCTTTACCTTTAATTCACCTTTGTTAAAAACACGGTAAAACTCTCCGTTTTTCTCAAAGGTTTTCAACAAAAAATCTGCAAGGCTTTTTGCTCTTTCTTTAAACCTGTTATCCCCTGTCACCTGAAACGCCTTTGAATAGGCAACAAGCATTAGAGAATTCCAGCCTAAAAGTACCTTTTTATCGGTAAAGGGACGGACTCTGTTCTCTCTAACCCTATACAATTTTTCTAAAAGCATTCTAACTTTTGATTTCAACTCACTTTCCTTCATGCCGAAGTCTTTTGCAAGTTGTTCAAAAGTCTCTGACATACTTAAAACATTTGAGGAAGTGTTTTCCCTGTCTGTTTCAGCCATAACCCCTACTTCTTCCACATTAAAAACCTTGCAGAAAAAATCCCCGTCTTTCCCTAAAATTTTGTCAATCTCTCCTTTAGACCACAGGTAGAATTTCCCCTCTTTCCCCTCACTGTCAGCGTCAATTGCCGAATAGAAACCGCCGTTTTCAGATTGCAACTCCCTTTCGCAGAAAGCCAATGTATCTTCCACCGTTTCCTTAAAAAGGGAGTTTTTTGTAGCCTGATAACCTTCCGAATAAGCAATTACAAGCATCGCCTGGTCGTAGAGCATTTTCTCAAAGTGAGGGATTCTCCAGATCCTGTCAACCGAATACCTGTGAAACCCGCCTCCCACATGGTCGTATATCCCCCTTAACCTCATTTGAGTTAAAGAATTGACAACAATATTCAGTAATTCTTTGTCTTTTGTTTTCTTCCACATCCTCAATAATAAAAGGTAATTGTGAGGGGCAGGAAATTTTGGTCTGAACCCAAAACCGCCGAAATCAGAATCGTAGTTGTGTTTAAACATAGTTACTGCCTGATTAAGCATGAAATCTGGATTAAAAGCATTGTCCTTTTCAGGTGTAATTTCTTTTAATGCCGTAGTTATTTTATCGGCACTTTGAAGAATAAAGTCAGGGTTTTCTCTCCACATCTGCCCCACTTTTTCTGCAAGTTCAATTAAACCTATGCGTTTCCCTCGCGTATGCTTAGGGATGTAGGTTGCCGCAAAAAAGGGCTTTCTATCAGGGGTTAAGAACAAATTCAAAGGCCAACCTCCCGAGCCGTTTATCCTGTAAGCAAAGTCCATATAGATATTATCAATATCAGGCCTCTCCTCCCTGTCCACCTTTATGCAGACAAAGTACTTATTCAGAACCCTTGCAACCTCTTTGTCCTCAAAACACTCTTCTTCCATAACATGGCACCAGTGGCAGGTTGAATAGCCTATTGAAAGAAAGATAGGCTTGTTTTCCCTCTTTGCTTTTTCAAAAGCCTCTTTCCCCCAGGGGTACCAATCAACAGGATTATAGGCATGCTGCCTTAAATAGTACGAAGATTCATTTATAAGGTGATTTGGCTTTTTGTTTACATCACTTCCGTTGACCATACTAACTCCCGATAAAAAAATAACCAAAACAATTACAATTCTCACAATTAAACCTCTAAAAAATCATTTGTATATTCAATTATACACCCAATCATTAAAAAAAAGTAATAATTTGTTTCAAAAAACAAGCCCCTAAAATCGGGGCTTAAAAAACTTTAATTAAGAAATCTTTATTCAATTCCAGTTAAGGCAGACATGAAGGTTCTATTTTTGTCTCCATTTACAACTATAGCGACAACACTATTGCTTGAAATGTATTTAATGTAATCTCCGTCCTCAATTGTAGTATCAGAAAAGAAATCACTTACAACAGCCTTAAACCTGTGCATACTTTCAAGGGTTACTGTTTTTTCCACTTTTATGGTTCCATCTTTTGAAAAAAGTTGAATAGCAACATTCTCAGACTCGTTAGAGGGGTTTGTAATAACTATACCGCTCCAATTATCCTCCCCGGTAATGACAAAAGGAAGAATTCCTTGAGCAGTTGCGATTGAAGGCAGATTATACCCGCATATCGCCGCATCGTTTGTACCGTATATCTCAATACCTATAATCTCTCTATCCGAATGAATTATCCCCCACTTTGCTCTACCGACAACATCAGGAAATAGAGTTTGCATGGTGCCTTTAAGTTTAGATTTGGCATCAACAGTAAGAGATTTTTCAGCTACCAATTCTCCTGAATCGGAGTAAAAATCAAAACTTAGATTAGCTTTAGAATCTTCGGTATTCACAATTGCAAAACCTGTCCAGAAAATACTTGTTTCTTCCGGTATGTGAGGGATAAACAAAGTTGTGTGGCCTTCAGGCACAAGTTCTGTTGCGGCACCGTCCGTCCCGTTGTGTACGAAAAGTTCAAAACCGCTCAAACTCTTAGGACTATCCTCAAAAGGATTGCTCGACGCTGTTTTAATAGTACCCCATGTTCTGGATTCGTCAACTGAATCCGAAAGATATTGTTCCGCATCAATTAAAGAATAATAATGAGGTGAAGAAAGGGAAAATTCATTATTATCTACATCAACCTTAATATTGTCCGAAGAAGAGGGTGACAGATTTAAAAGAGAAATATCAGTATTCCAGTAATCAACCTCTTCAGCTATATGGGGAATATAAAGATTACCGGTATAGTTCGGAAGTGAGTATGCTGTAGCCAATCCGTTCTCAAGTTCTGTTTTGTTAAAAACTATAAGGTAATTATCCGCTTCAATTAACACATCGGTATAACCGCTAACATCGTAATCATCCGGGTTAAACACAAATTTTGACATAGGAGTGAGCATTTTGTTAACTGTTGATATCTGCCTCATGTCACTGTCATAAAAGATTATTTTTAAATTCACACTAACAAGAAAAGGATTGAGCATAACTTGAGTTGTTTTTTTAATATCTGAAGATTTTGTTGATGAACCATTTATAAACATTATAGGAATTTTCAGATCTGAAGGCCTTGAGACAACCAGAACCGCATCGTTACCACTATTATCCTTAACATTTGCAGTTGCAGTTTCCCCCTCATCGTCAACAACTGTTACCTTTACATTATAACTTCCGGCTTTAGTGAAAGTATATTCACAACTATTTGTATAAGTAACAACTTTATCTTCATTGTCTCCATCTATTTCCCAGATGTATTTAACAATATTCCCTCCGTCAGGGTCATTCGCCTGGCAGGTAAAATTAGCCTTTATCGGCGAAGTACCTGAGCGAAAAACCACCGTTGCCGAAAGTATTTCAGGTGGCAATGACGTTGTAAATTTGGCGTGAATAGTGTGAGAGGAATGGACAGAGTGGAAAGTATACTCGGAAACCCTTCCCACAGATTTAGAATCAACCGTTACATCGTTTATATAGTACCCTTCTTCAGGGGTAATTAAAAAAGACTGGTCCTCACCTGTTAATACGGAAACATCTCCTGAAGGGTCAATTGAACCTCCTTCAGAGGCACTTGCCGTTATAGTATATTCAGTCTGGTCATGTTCAAACAAAACTTCTATTGTATGGTCTGATGTGACATTTGTGAAAGTATATGAACTCATTTGCCCTTGAGATTGTCCGTCAACTTTAACATCCACCACATGAAAATCCGGGTCAGGCACAAATGTGAAAGTCTTTGACATTCCTTCGTGAACAACAACATCACCTGAAGGATTAATTGTTCCACCGTCTCCTGCACTTGCGGTAATTGTGTAATCATTACCTGAAAAATAAACCGTTGCCTGTCCCGTGCTATTATCTGCAAAATCAACTGGAGTATCGTATGAATACGTTTCATCTCCCGTTGACACATTGACATATGCAAATTTATTTATGGTTCCGCCCTGTCCATTGGTCACATCTTCAATATCTTTAATATAAAAAGTAATATAGTCTGCATTTTGAGGCGAAATGTCGGTAAGATCTATCGCAATATCAGTAGAAGGATAAGGCATTAATTCGTAATTTGACTGATTTACGTAAAAATCAAAGAAATCAAGCCTGTTCCCGGTAGAAGTGATAAAATAAGGCTGTGTTTCTCTTGAATAAGGATGGGTAATATTTAAAACCGCATAGTATGATGGATTATAATTGTTTCTATCATCTACCCACATAACATAGCCAAAGGAATAATCACTTCCATACTTAATAGCCTCATAACTAATCCAATAAAAACCGTTGTCACCCCAATCTGGTCCCCAGGAATTAACAACTTTAAAAGCACCTGTCCCATCAGGGGTTTCTTTTGTATCGTCAAAACCAACTATACATTGAGCATGGCCACCGTGATCTGTTCCGGTTTTGTCCGCAAGTGCGTAGATATTATTGTAATCTGAAATATTATAGTAGTTGTCGTATACGCTTATCCCGAAAACAACAACATTGCCATTAAGCAACAACTGTTTTAAAGAATCCAGATCAGCATCTCCGTCCAATTCTATGTAATTCTCATTGTACCCGTTAGAAGGTGTAACAGTCTTCTTTTTCATAGCATCTATAAAGGCGCTTTTTGAAGGCCAGGTTGTGTAATCTGAATCATCAAAAGGCATCTCCGCAAGGGAACTACACCCCAGAGTATTTAAAACATAAAAACCATCGTCAAAGTAAGAACCACCGTCATCCTCAACATGAATTAAATTATAGATAAAAGCGGGACTGCAAATATTATTAGCATCTGCCCTTTGAGAAGCATCGGTTCTGTTGTTTTCTTTATTTTCCTGATAAGACTTGAAATAATAACCTACCGCCCAGGCAGTACAACAATTTTGTGCACCCTGGCTACCAACAGGGGGTAAAAAACCGCTGTTGTCACAGGATGTTGCTTTCATCTTTTTGTAATCAACTGCACCCTTTGCAGGATAAACCCTTAAAACCCTTCTTGCTTTAGGGTTTAACCTCGGGTCTCTAAACAATAGCCCTGTTTTATAAGAGTGTTTATCGGATTTCACATAGGCTTTATAATCTTTCGCCTGCGAATTAAAGTTTGTAAAACCAAATAAAACCAAAATTAAAAAAAGAATTTTCTTCATACGCCCTCCTTTTACGTGAGATAAATATTACTCCAGTACAATGTAAAAATCAAAAAAAATAATTGGATTTTTTTAACCTGAATCAAGAAAAAAACGATTTTCTAAGGAGAAAATATACAAAAGTGATTGTAGTCACAAAATTGACAGGCATCTCCGGGAGTGGGGATTATTAAATCAGAGTTTTTCATATGGTTGAAAATAAGGATTAGCACTGTTTCAAAATATTCCAATTTAAAAGAATCAGAAATGTCTTTAAAAGAGAAACCTTTTTTAATATTAGAAGGCTTTGACTCCCCTAACAAATACAGGCAACTTTCAATATTTAAAGGCTGAACATTGTCTGATTTTGCATACAGGTATATGTAAAAAGGCAATTGAATTGAGTTAATTGATTTCCTTAAAAATTCAACGCATTTAACCTTTTCGTCGGGATTATCAGCCATTAAACCGGAAAGTTTGTTTTTAGAGGGAACCTTTGCATAACTTCCTGTTTTATAGTCAATTATC
>JALWHA010000293.1 GCA_027038695.1 Acidobacteriota bacterium | reverse complement strand
GTATTGAATATCTTCAATAGTGCAATTTTCAGGTAAATTATCAATTAATTCTTTTACTTCCTCTTTAATGGTTTTCATATTTAATCCTTTTTGTAAACTTCTAAACATATTATAGCAAAAAAATGGGAAGTTATGCCAAACGGAAAAGAGTTATTTGACAAGAACGCTCCAATGTTTGGCAAATTTATTGGTGGGATAGGTTTAATAGATAAAGAAAAAGCAGTTGGAAAAAGGATTGTGAGCAAAATAAATAGAATTTTTAATGAAAACGGAGTTAAGGGGAAAGTAACCTATAGAATAGATTGAATATATTAACCTTTCACTAACAGTACTACCGCTATGGCACCTATGCCTTCGGTGCGGCCTATGAAGCCCATTTTTTCGGTTGTGGTGGCTTTTATGTTTACCCTCTCTTTTTCTATTTGAAGAATTGAAGCGATATTTTCCCTTATCCTGTCTCTTAACGGGTTTATTTTAGGTTTTTCGCAGAGTATTGTTGCGTCAAGGTTTGAGATTTTAAAGCCTTTTTCTTTTACCAAAGTTAAAGCCTTTTCAAGGAAAACCTTTGAATTTTCATTTTTAAACCTGTTGTCTGTGTCGGGGAAGTGATAGCCTATGTCGTTTTCCCCTATTGCCCCTAATATTGCGTCTGTAATTGCGTGTAATAAAACATCTGCGTCTGAATGGCCTTTTAAACCAAAGGGGGAGTTAAACTCAACCCCCCCGATTATCATTTTCCTTCCGTATTCAAACTTGTGAAAGTCTATTCCCTGCCCTATTCTTAAATCCATACTACATTCTTGACATAGGAATTGTAAATAAGATTGTTATAAGCATTTTTGCCATATAGATCAAAATTACAATTACAACAAGTGATATTATTACGGTTAATACTGTTGAAAGGATTGAATTGTCTCTCTCATCTTTGTCTTTTTTCAGCCAATTCCTTGTTAAGAAAAGGAGAACAGGAGATGTTATGGCTATAAGTCCGTAGATAAACCACATCTGCTGGGTGTGCTTTGCTCCTTCTACCGGGCAGTAGTGCATTAAGAACCAGCCTGCGTACAGAGAGGTAATAATTTTTGTTAAAAACCATGGAAACTGTGCAATTCCCATGTATTCGCCAGTCCTTCCGGGAGGTGCAAGTTCAGCCGCATACTGCAAAAACCTCGGCTGCCACATTGCCTCGCCTATTGACATAACGATTATGTATGCAAATAGCGTGTAAACATTGGGGCCTATTGCAAGAAAGAATGTGGGCAAGGCCATTACGAAGGTTCCTAATATCATCATTTTCATTGTGTCGGATTTAGCCGTGATTGCCGCTACAATAGGGGTTAGTATAAAGATTAGTATCGGGTTGAAGTTGACGAAAAACTCCATATTCGCTTTAACCGTCGGGCCGAATGCCCTGTCAACATATTGAGGAAGGGTAAGCCAGTTGTGAGCAAACAATGTTTGAACCGGGATTAACGCGAATATAAAGAATGCAAATTTAATGTCTCTTAAAGGGTGTTCCACAAAGTATTGCTTTAGGGTTCTTTTTTTCGGTTTGTTTTCTTCCCTTTCCTTTTCAATCTGTTCTTCACTTTTTCCCGCAGCCATTTCTTTCTGCTTCTTTTCTTCCAGAGCGATAGCTATTGTCTTTTTGTTTACAAATATCAGGAGTACTACAATGCCTAAAAATGTGCATATTACATAGAACCAGAAAACCCCTAACATTCCGTAATGGACTTCAGGATTAACGTGTACTCCCGCTGCTTTCAGTTTTGTTATGAAGAAGTTTCTATACCATGCCCTTATTCTCGGAGAAAAAATCGCAGGCAAAAACCCGCCTAAATTCATAACGGCGTATAGTACGGCGTAACCCATTGTTGCGGTTTTTTCGTCTGTAAACTCTTTAACAGCCGAGTAAGCCGCCGGTTGATACATTCCGTATCCAATAATTACAAAGAATAAGCCTAACAAAGCTGCATAGTAAAGCAATGACCATGACATATGGCCGAAAAGCATCTGATAAGGTACTCCGGTAAAGATAATCCTGCCTATCAGCATTAGAATTAAGGATACGAGTAACGCCTTTCTAATTCCTATTTTATCGGACATGCCGCCTAAAAACAGCATCGCAAGGGTAATGCCTCCCGTGAAGAAGCCGACGACAAGGTCTGCCATGTGGTCGTTAAGCCCGAAAAAGTCGTTAAAGTAAATCGCCATAAAGGTAAGTATGCCGAAGTAAACCATACCCTCAATCAGGTATGAAATGTTAACGCCCCATAAGACTTTAGGCACTTTTGCAAAATCAATAAAAGGCTGAACAATTTCCTTTAAAGGGTTCGGTTTGTTTTCTTCAGGGGTAATGGTTTCATTACCTATTTCGTTTTTCTTTTCTTCCGCCACCATCTCCTCCTCATATTTTTTATAGATTGATTATAGCAAATTGAAAAATGTGTGCAAATTCAAGAAAAAAGCAAAAAATCACCTGTGATAAAATTAAATAAAACAATGGTTTAAGGGGTGGGTTATGTTTGATTTTATCTTAACTAAAGAACAGAAAAGATTAAGGGACGAGGCAAGGGAATTTTCAAAATGGGTTCCTAAAGACTTAATCCTTGCTATTGCGGGACAGGTTGCTGGCAAATGAAATTATTAGTTTTTCTAATTTTTTTCTCTTTCATTGCCGCCTTATTTCCCCCTTTACATGCCCCTTAATGTTTTATTAAATAATGTTTAATCGCAGTGTATAAATATTGCAACATTGCTTTATTCCGCCACAATGATTTTTATTTCGTCTATTATTTCTCCTGATTCCCCTACAAGCCTTACTTTGTACGCTTCTTTCTTTGTTATTTTGTATATGCCTGATTCGTTAATTGTAACCTGTTTGGTTTCCAC
This sequence comes from Acidobacteriota bacterium, assembly GCA_027038695.1. GTDB lineage: Bacteria > Acidobacteriota > Holophagae > Thermotomaculales > Thermotomaculaceae > Thermotomaculum. The sequence goes on along the minus strand of JALWHA010000293.1, from coordinate 21,326 downwards.
GATACCGTCTGTGAATTTTAAAGCGTAAACCCTGTCTTGAATGCTGTTTCTTAAAACAGGCGTTCTAAATTCAATTATTCCCGGGACAGGGGTTGTTAATCCCTGGTCTAAACAGAGTTTTCCCTCAATCGTAATTGTTTCACCGGCATTAAAGAGATATGCCTTATAGTTTGGGTCATACGCCGAAATTAAATTGCCGTTTCCGTCGTCTTTTTTCAATATTAGTTGACAGAATGGCCTTGTGTCTTGTTTAACCTGTACTGTATATGTTCCGTCATCCTGCTGCACAACTTCTATTTCATTGTTTAACAACTCTTCGGGAGGGTTTTCAATAATAATGTTGTCAATGCCCGTTTCTGGTACCGGTACTCCTTTTAAGTCTGAAAAAATTCCTTTCCCTACAATAAATCCGTTTTCGTGTGATATAATTAAATATTACATTTATATCTCCTTTCAATCTTTGCCTTTTCGTCAGGCGTGGAGTAAAGAAATTCATTTATTGCTTTCTCATACTCTTTTTGAGTGCAAACCTTTCCTTTCCCCCACTTGGCCTGAACAAAAGCCCCTGCATGAATGTAATTTTTTATTCCTAATTCCTTTCTCCATTCCTCTATGGTTTTAACCACAGTTGACTTTTCCTCTTTCTTAGCCATAAAACCTCCTTAATTCTGGGAAAAAAGTTGGGTTCCGTCTCCGCAAAGGGTTATAAAGTTTGTCCCGGGAGGGAGATATACCCTTAAATAACCCGTCCCTCCCGCAAGGGTAGGGTCCGAGTAAAACGGCAAAACCTTTTGAGAATGTGCGGGAACCGTATAAGTCTTGCTAACCGTGTCCCCGCCTAATATAAAATTAACCGTAACCGTTTGCTCGTTGTCGGTATCGTTTATAAATACTCCAGCCGACCACCAATTACCTGAATTGCAAAAATAAGCAATGTACTTTCTGTCAACAGGGATATCGTTTTCATCAGGCGGGTCTGCGGTATACTTATGCCCGAGCACTATATCCGAATAAGTAACAATATCCCCGTAAACAACAGCCGAAATATCGGCAAGAATATCGTAATCGCCTGATTGATACTGCGTATTTACCCAAACATTTGTAATCTTAACAATAGACAACAGCCGCCATAAGCTACTCACTACCGCCTTTTTCTTCTTCTAAAACCTTGAAGTCAACCTTGCCTATTCTTGTTAGGGGGAGTTTTTCCCTGAACTCTATCTCTTTTGGGCAACTCCACTTAATCAAATGCTTTTTTGCAAACTCAATTAACTCTTCTGCCAATTGGTCAGAAGCCTTTGAGTAATCTTCCAGCTCTATAAAAGCCTTAACCCTTGTCATTTGATACCGGTCTTCAACCCCTATTACGCAGGCATGTTTTACAAGGGGGTGCTGGCTTAACACATTTTCAACCTCTGAAGGATAGACATTGTATCCTGAAACCTTTAGCATTCTTTTTAACCTCTGCTTAAAGTAAAAGAAACCGTCTTCGTCCATATAGGCAAGGTCTCCTGTGTGAAGCCATGTAAATCCATCTGAATGCTTTTTCAATGTTTTCTTTGTCTCTTCTTCGTTTTTTATGTACCCGAGCATAACATCGGGGCCTGCAATTACCAGCTCCCCTATCTCTTTAGGCTCAAGTTCCCTGTCTGTTCCCGGCTCAACAATCTTTGCATACATATCGGGAAAGGGAATTCCCATTGAGCCGGGCCTGTATTCGCTTAAAGGCATTGCCATAACGGCGGTGACAGCCTCGGTTAAGCCGTATCCCTCTAAAAGCCTCGCCTTTCCGCCACTTTTTTCAACAAGCAAGTCAAAGTCTTTCTTCAATTTTTCAGGCAAAGTGTCCGCTCCGCAGAATGCCGCTTTCAGAAAATCAAGTTTTATATTTCTAAACTCAGGGCTGTCAACAAATGCCTTAAACAGGGTGGGCACTCCGATTAAAAATGTAGGCCTTTTCTTTTTTATTGTTTTTATCAAATCCTTTAACTCAAATTTAGGCACTAAAACCGAGGTTGCTCCCCCCATGAAAACGGCGTTTATGCATACGCTTAAACCGAAGCCGTGAAATATGGGAAGTATTGCAAGTATTGTGTCTTCTTCATTTAAACCTCCCCAGACTGAAACCTGCATCCCTTCCGCAATAAGGTTTTTGTTTGAGAGCATTACCCCCTTGGGGAAGCCTGTCGTCCCTCCGCTGTAAAGTATTGCAGCAAGGTCGTTTGTGTCAACATCTGCATCTTCAACAAAATCACCGCCGATATTTATTAAATCATGCCACCATATGTCTTCCTTCTTTAAATCAATCTTATTTGAGATAAAGGTATTGTAAATAAATTTTTTCAAAGGGGGCATTGAGTATGAAATCCTTGAGACAATTACTTTTCCAACATTCTTTTTACCAGCGGCGGATTTTACCTTTTCGTAAAACATATCAAGGGTAACCACAAATTTTGAATCGCTTAACCCGAAGTAGTACTCAAGTTCGCTTTCCGTTGAAAGGGGGTGAACCATGCTTGCCACCCCACCTAACTTATTTACCCCGTAAAATGCAATTATCCCTTCAGGGCAGGTGGGCATTACAATGCTTATGCAGTCTCCCTTTTTGAAACCAAGAGACTTCAATCCTGCGGCAAATTTTTCAACCTGCTCAATCAGGTGGGAATAGGTAAAGGACGCGCCTAAAAACCTGTAGGCAATTGCGTTTTTGTGCTTGCCTGCGCTTTCCTTTAAAACCTGAAACAATGATTTTTCAGAATAATCAAGGCTTTCGGGAATATCCCCGTAAAACTTTAACCACGGCTTTTCAATTGCTTTCATTTTGGTTTAAAATCCTCCTTTATGAATCAAATTGCGTTTTCAAGTTTTAAAAGAAACTCTTTTTTATCAATTCCCCCTGCATATCCTGTCAATTTCCCGTTTTTGCCTATAACCCTGTGGCAGGGGATAACAATTGTTATAGGGTTTAGCCTGTTTGCGTTTGCAACCGCCCTTACCGCCAGAGGTTTGCCTATCATTTCAGCCTGTTTTGAGTATGAAATCGTTTCGCCGTAAGGGATTTCACTTAACGCCTTCCAGCACTTTTTTTGAAATTCAGTACCTAAAAGGGTGTAATTTAAATCAAACTCCCTTCTCTTTCCCTGAAAATACTCTTTTAACTGATTTTCCACCTTGTCCCCAAAAGGGTTATTTTCTTCCTTTTTAAACACACATTCAAACCTTTTTTCAATCTTTTTTAAATCGGTATTATCTTTAAAATGCAAGAACAAAAGGCTGTTTTCGGCAATTCCTACCAACAAAACACCTATAGAGGTTTCTATTTCCCTGTAAAAAACTTTTAACCTTTGCATCACCCTTTCTTAATATCAAAAAATTTTTCAGAAATTTTGTTCTCAATATACATTGACGAATTAAATTGATATTGGTATTTCATTTTGTACTCTTTAATATAAGCCTTTCCGTATTTCCACATAAAAAAACCTGCAATCCCGGTTAAAACAAGAAAGATAACTAATACTATCAAACAACCCATACAACACCCTTTGCCTGATTTTTGCTGAGAAGGCTGTTGATACGGCGGAGGCGGAGGGTAATTTGCAGGCTGCGGTTGAGCCAGCTGTGAAGGGGGCACAGGGGGGGTTTGAGCAAACAAATCGGGGAAAACGGTTTTTAAAGGTATCCATTGAGGTAATCCCTGATACCAACATGGAGTTTCGCCGTTTACCCTGCCCTCTTTTACAAAATTCGCTATTGTTTCTTTCGTATAAGGACCGTATTTCTGGCCGTTAAGGCTAACAAAAAGCTGCATAAACACTCCCTATATTTTATTTCCTATTTTCTTCATTTCCCACTTGCCTTTTATATACGCGTATGACTGAGAATGCCCTACACGGTACTCTCCGATTATTTCCCCTTTCCTTAACATCCTGCCATTAAAATAATACTTTAAGTTTCCGAAGGGTATTTTAAATATTAATGAACCGTTTTTCTCCACCCCGATTATCTCCTTTTTTAAAACCTTTTTAGACACGGTAATCTTGCATAAAATCTTGTATCTCGCACCGCCGAGAGAAGTAATATCCAGATGTAAAGATTGAGGATTTCTTAATCCCGGTTCCTCTGTTACCATAGACGAAGCTGTATTGTATGCGTCTTTTTTGTCTTTGGCAATGCTGGAAACCAAAAGCCCCTTTGCCACCATATCGGTTATGTACTTTTTAAAAGGCACTTCTGTTACACGGTAACTCCCTTTCCAAACACCCTCAAACCCCTTACTTTCAATAACAAAATCCACATTGATATTTGAGGTGTCTTTTAACCTAAATTTAGTGAACACATAAACAGGCTCTTTCCCCCCCTCTATCTCTAAAAAAGCCTTTTTAGGAAAACCTGCGTTAACATACCCTAAATTGGTGCAGAAGAGATACCCGACCCCGGCCTTGTTTACTTTTGTTACCCAAAATTTTTGTTTTTCTTTTGAAGAGATTTTTAACCCTATCTTTTTACCGCCGAAACCCTTTAACAATTTGCCCTTTTCATTAACAACCCTTAAGGTTATCCTATGTTTTTTGTTAAGGAATTTAATTATCCTCTTTCGGGAATTGACTGCGTTTTCCCTGATCCTCTTCAGGTATTTTCGGGACAAAGTGGAAATAACGGCTGAATTATACTGTTTGAGCATTTCCTTTAAATTCTTTATCAATTCTTCCCTTAAATCCTCGGAAAGGCCTCCGCCCCCGGTAAAATTTGTTTTTTTCATTACCTGTGACTGCCAATATGCTATCTCCTCGTCGTTTCCCCACAACTCTTTGGCGTAACTTTCAAAAGAATTTTCAATTGCAACGGGAATTTTGTCGGGGGTTTGCATATTTGCCAGAATAACCTTATCTAAACGGTGAAACCACCATTCGCCATTTTCCCCCTTTGCCATCCTGTTTTTAATCCATCTCTGGTTCATTTGATAGTATATTTCCTTTCTGCCGCTCCATGCCTCCGTCGCAAACTTATTTAAAGAATAATCAATAACGAATACCCCTGCCATTGCTATATTCATAGCCCTTGTAGGAAATTTTTTGCCTATGGCATAGTATGATAAAGATTTTGTTAAATTCCCGGCAGCAGAAATATTATCGCCGTTGTACATATCAATTCCCAATTGAACAAACGCCAAACCTAACCCCACTTCGGGGATATACTTGTTAAACTTTGTAAAACCCTCCGCATATAAAGCATTTTCGGCAAAAGATGTTAAAGTTGTATCAATCCCGAACTGCTCGTTAAAAACAGACCAAAAATCAGAAAGTGCAGAGCGAGGCATATACCTCATATCTTTTCTGTAATTTTTAAAAATATTGTCTACACGATCTTGAGAGAGCCGAACTTGACGATAAGCGGCGGAAAACGGGATCTGCATTACGGGGGAGTATTTATGTTTATTCTTAGTAAAAACAGGGGCAAAAACAGTAAAATGTTCGGTTAAAACCTTTAATTTTTTATGCGAGTTATCGCCAAAGATAAACGGGTATGACACCTCTCCTTTTTTGTTAACCGCGACACAGAGTAATCTCTTATTTTTAAAACTTGAAGCAGGCATCGGAAACTCAATTTCAACCGGGGCCTCAAAGTCCGAGTTTGCATCGCTTTGTAAAAAAACAGGCTGTGCCAATAACTCTCCGTTTTCAATCTGTATACCTTTAACTATAGAAAATTCAACCTCCTTTCCTTTAAAGCCTACAGGGATATTTACTTTAACATCCCCTAAATTCAAGGTTTGAGGCTTAGAATTTTCTATCTTTTTTTCAATAGGTTCTATCTTTTTTAAATTCCCTGATATATGAACATCTTCTGTTTTTATTTTAGGAAAATCGGGGGTTTTGGTATCCCGGTAATAATCAACTTTCCCTTTTATAAAAACAAATAAAAAAATTAGTATTGCGGCAACGGATAATTTAAAGAAACAGCCGAACTTTTTCTTTTTCTTTTGAATATTTGGCTTATTTGACGTTGCGACATAGGCGTTTGTATTTCCAAACAAATCAGGGAAAACGGTTTTTAAAGGCACCCATTGAGGCAACCCCTCATACCAGCAAGGAGTTTCGGAATCAATTCTTCCTTCTCTTATAAAAGTTGCTATCATCTCTTTTGTATAAGACCCGTATTTCTGGCCGTTAACCACAATAAAAAAATTGTTCACAAACACCTCTTTTTTTTAATTTTAGCACATTTAACATCAGTATTAAACATTAGAGACAATATGCGATATAATACAAAGGCAAAAAAAATCAACGGAGGCAAAATGAAAAGGTTAAAAAAACTATCGGTTTTAACGGCGTTTCTGATTGTTTTTTCACTGAACGCTCAAACGTTACAAAATGAGGTTATTAGGCTGAATAATCCTATAATTTCAGGAAAAATTGACTCAACAACGATAAATGCAGGAAATATAACCGTTCAAGCCGAAACTTTTTACTGTGCGAAGGTCAACGACAAACCTGTAGGAGTTGTAGTTATTAACGGCGGGACATTTGAATTAAAAATCAAAGACAAATACTGTATCCCGGTATGCGAAAGAAACGCAAAAAGATGGCACCTTTCACCGAAAAAAGAAGACGAAAATTTAGTTATCAGAAAAAAGTTCAATAAAGCATATATACTAACAACATCTTACAATTTCGGAAAAGAAAAACCGGTTACGGGAATTATATTGCCCAAAAAATTACAGGAATTCTTAGCAACAAACCCTTATATTGACCCCGGAATGGACATTATATCAGCCAAACTTCAAAATAACGATACAACTGTTGCTATTTTTGAAACCACCTTAGGCTATTTTTACTATACCTATGACCCCGATAATACTGAAAGTGAAAAATTATACTATTTAAGAATTAGCAAATATACAGATATTTACGAGATGTTTGAGATTGCTTATCAACCGGTTGATAGAAAGGTTTACGAATTAACAACCCCTGACTTTTCCGTTAACCACATTGATTTGAATGTAAAAAACACTCAAGGCGACAATGTTGACATAAACGCCAAACTTACTATAACCTTAAATTCAAAATTAAACGGCCTGTCTTTTGACCTACTAAATTCATTTTACACATTTAGAACAAATACAGTTGAGGTATCAGGCCAAAGGCACTTAAAGGTAGTTTCCCTGAAAATAAACGAAAAAGAAACGGATTTTGTCCATCAAACCCAGAAATTGGTAGTCAGATTGCCGCACAACGGGGAAAAGGGGGACACAATTACTCTTGAAACAAAACTCTCAGGTGACATTCTGTACCGCTTATTCGGAGATAACTTCTGGCAATTAGACAATTTCGCATGGTATCCCCAGGCCCAATTAAAAGAAGAAAATGCGACTGTACATATTGTCGCAAGCGTACCTGATAATTTTACGGTATTCGCTTCGGGAGATACAAAGTCTTTTAAAAAGAAAGACGGATACAAAACAATTGAAACTGAGTTAAACTACCCTATTCAAAGACCTATAATCAGTGCAGGCAAATATTTTATTCACAAAAAAAAGGCTCTTGGAAGAAGTTGCATTGTGGCAACTCACGGTACAAAGAAGGATAAAAATTCCAAAAGGCTACTCAACTACTTTTTTGCCGCAAGCGACATTATCTCAAGAGGGGTTAACAAGCCATATCCTTTTAAAGACCAGTACATTATAGAAACAAACTTTGACAGGTATTTTGCAGGCCCGTCAATTATCTATGTAGGCAGCGAAATATTTAACCCGAAATACGAAACCATTGACAACCTTAATTTACTTTTTATAAACGACATTGCGAGGGCTTTTTTCAGGTTCAGGCTAAACGTCCCAAACAGGAATGAATTTTGGTTAAGCGAAGGTATTTCTCAATATCTTGCGGCAATCACTTACACAAGGCTCTTCAAAAAGAGAAAGGTTGCAAGGACAAAATTCAAGAGAATTTTAAAGCAGTGGAAGAGGGGTGCGGAATTAATAAAATCCGGGGATTCAATTTACCTTGCATTCCATTTAAGCGGGAAAAAATCAAAAGACTGGTACGATATGGTTCACCTATATTACGACAAGGCGCCTTTAGTACTCCACGCTTTAAGGCTTGAAATGCAGAAAAAATACGGGGCTCAAAACGGGGATAGAATGTTTTTTGTATGGATAAGTTCTATCTTAAAGTCATTTAGCGGAAAATATGTAAACACCTACGATTGCATAAGGCTTTTGAATATGATCACACACGACGATTGGGAGCCGTTTTTTGATAAGTACATATTCGGGGATCAAACTCCCGAGATAAACATTTAAACCTTAGGGGGATTATTCCCCCTTTTCTTTTTTTCATCTTCTTTTTTTTCCATATCCCGCCAATAAATCAAGCCTGTTACTGAAATGCCGAGTACAAGCCCTGCCCTGACACCGTAATCTATCCTGAATTTCGCAACTCCTAAAATTGAAGCGGTATAGACATAGTAAAGTCCACTCCAGGTAATAAAACCGAGAAAAAAAACAATCAAATAGATAATTATGTATTTCTTCATTCACCCCTCCGTTTTTCTTTTATTTTAACATCAAATATGCGGTTTTAGCCTGACTTTATATTTAATTAACTTTTTGATATAATGAATAGGATAATTCATAAAAACGGAGGAAATTATGCCTAAAGTGGGAGTAATTCTTTCAGGGTGCGGGGTTTATGACGGTGCCGAAATACACGAAGCGGTTTTAACCATGCTTGAACTGGATAAAAGAGGCTGCGAAATGGTTATTATGGCTCCTGACAAACCGCAAATGCACGTAATAAACCATTTAACGGGAGAAGAATCTCAAGGGGAAACAAGGAATGTACTTGTTGAATCCGCAAGAATCGCCAGAGGAGAGATTAAAAACATAGACGATGTTAAAGCAGACGAATTGGATGCATTGGTAATGCCCGGCGGATTCGGAGCCGCCAAAAACCTGTCAAACTTTGCGGTAAAAGGGGAAAAAGCAGAAGTTGACCCGTCTGTCGCAAGGCTTTTAAGGGAAGTGCACAAGCAGGGAAAACCCATAGCCGCCGTTTGCATATCTCCAGCAGTTGTTGCTGCTGCTTTAGGGGATATTAATCCCGAATTAACCATAGGAAATGACGAAGCAACCGCAAAGGCTATTGAATCAATGGGAGGCAAACACTTTGTATGTCCCGTTGACGGTTTTCACGTTGATAACAAAAATAAAATAATATCAACCCCCGCGTACATGTTAGGGAAAAGGATTTCAGAAGTCCATGCGGGAATCTCCAATATGGTTGATGCATTAATGAATTTGTTAGACTAATGGATATTAAAGGATTTGTAATAGATACAAGCTCAATGATAATTCTTGATAAAGCCGGGGCTATGGGAATACTGTCCTCCCGTGTCCCGCTTCTTTCCACTTTATCAATTCAAAATGAGTTTGAGGAAAAATCCGAACCGAAAGAATGGTTCAACAATATAACATGGAGAGACACAAAATCAATAGGAGACAAGAGTATTCAAAGTTTGATTATAAGAAATTATAACTATGCACTCCTTTCAGACGATTTTAAACTGCTTGAATATGCTGAAAATCATAACAAACTATACACTTCAGCAATAGCAATTCCCGCATTTTTATACCTGAACGAGATAATACACAAAGAAACGGCTATTATACTTTTTGAAAGAATTCACGGTATAGGTTATTATTCGGACAAGGTGATAAACCTTGCATGGAGTTTCTTTGACAGAAACTTCGCTCCCGAATGGTTTTAACCTTTTAAAATATAAATTACCTACCATTTTATTCCGAATCTTTTTTGTAACTTGCAGACATCACCGATTTATTTGTAAACATCAATCTCCGCAACAAAAAACAGATATACCTATATCAGAAAACAAAATAAGAAATTGTTACGTAAAACAATTGGAAAACAAACTACGGAGGTAACTATGATTGAGTTAATTACTTTAATATCAAGCATTATATTAAGTGTTTTTGCTTTAGTTGTTCTGGTTTGGTTTTTTAAGTTGGTTTTTAAAGTGGCGTTTTACCTTTCAGGGCTTATAGTCGGGTTGATTGCATTTTTAGTATTTTTCCCTATCATACTTGCATTATTTATAATCGGGTTAAAACTTTTAGTTTTGTTTATTGTTTTAATACCGTTAATTGTCGGGGCTCTTGTGTTATATCTGCTTCTTACGGTTCTTGGATAATAAAAAAGGCGGGCTTAAAACCCGCCTTTCTAAGATTTATTTAACCATTTACTCTTCTTTTTTGTTAGAGGCTTCCTCCTCCTCTTTCAATTCTTTGTACCATTCCGGCCTTAAATGCTTGATCTCTTCAACCGGTATCTGGCCGTCCAACCATGCAAAATCCATCGGATATACACCCGGGTGAAAGATTACGAAGAAGAAATGCCAAAAGATAATCGCAAGAGTTGCAAGCATAGCCTCATAGAAATGAACCGTCTCAGCTACTTTAATAAACCATACAGGTAAAAACTGTGCGGCCAATTCCGGCATCCACAATGTTAAACCGGTAAGAATCATAACAAGAGTTCCCCACATTAAAGCAAGGTATTCCATCTTTTCAACATAGGTGACCTTGCCGAAAGAAGGATACTCATCTGTAAGAAGCAAACTATACGCCATATTTTCCCTGATATTTTTGATATCTTTAGGCCCGGGCAACATTGAAAGAAGCACTTTTCTGTCTTCTTTGCCTATTACAATTCTTAAGAAGTGAATTATAAAAGCCGCCGTCATAATAATAGCCGCAATCCTGTGAGTCCATCTTCTAACCTCTTCGGTAAAAGGGAAAATTATATGCATTACCGTGCTGTCAGGGAATCTCAACGCAAAACCCGTAATGACAAGGGTAAAGAAAGAAACAAAAAGCAAAGTGTGCAATACAAGAAGGCCTTTGCCCATTCTTTCAACCTTTTCTTCCTCTTTTCTCTTCCTGTAAGACCTTCTCACATAACCTAACCAGACTATAAAATTATGCAAAATCATACCGCCAATAACGGCAATAATAAGAAAGATATAAGCTAATTTTACATAGTAGTTAATTATATTTCCGCCTTTAGTAGAAGATTTGTGAGTATAACTTAACGCAAATTTCTTATTAATTTTTTTATGACACTGTCCGCAAGTATTGACAAGGTTTGCCTTGTTTACACTGCTTTTCGGATTTTCAGGGCTCATAATAGCATGTGTTGTATGACAATTCGTGCATGCCGCAGCCTTTTTGCTTCCCTTTTTAATAGCCATATAGTGATAACTGTCTTTGTATGTGTAACCTACCGAATAATCAAGCCCATACCTTTTTACAAGCCTGGGGTCTTCGTGACAGGACAAACAGAGGTCAGATATCTGCTTTTTATTAAAAGCCGGTGACTGAACTTCGTGGGGATTGTGGCAATAGGTACAGGTAGGTGATTCATCATACCCCATTTTTACCCCTTTGGCATGGATACTTGAATTGTATTCTTTGCTTTCCTTCTTATGACACTGGCCGCATGTATTACTTATATTTGCTCTGTAAACCGTAGATTGAGAATTAGCCATACCTAAAACTTTGTGTGACCCGTGGCAATCGGCACAACTTGCAACAGGCTGGCCGTCTTTGTCTTTCTTTAAATAATGAGTGCTGTGCATATAATCATTAACAAGTTTCACATTACCATGGTATTTGGAAGAATCGGCATGGCATTTAGAACACATTTTAACCACAAGATTTTTGTCTTCGGTAATTGATTTATCTACCCCTGCTGTATGAATGTCCCCGTGACAGTCCCAACACTTTAGAGATTTGTGAACGGAAAGCTTTAATTCATCTACATAGTCTTCATGGCAATCTGTACATTGAGGGGTTTTACCTTCAAGATTGTCAGGGTGAACCTCTTCAAAATCTTCCCCTTTTTTTACTTTGTCCGCACCGACGTGGCAATCGGTACAGGATAAATCGGAATGAACCGATTTCTGAAATTTTTCAACATTAATCGGCAGGTCACCGTCTTTACCGTGACAGTCAAGACAGTGTATCTCCCCGCCAAATACCAACGGAACCGCACAGAACAAAAGCAAGACAAGAAATTTTTTCATTGGCCGCTCCTTCCGAAAAATTTTATACCGTTTTTGATTTTATCAATGTTTACAACTTTAGTCAAAAATTAAAGAATAAGCTTGTTGAAAATAATGACAATATGATGAATTTTTCTACAACACAAAATCCTTTATAGGAGTAATAAAATCTTTCGGCAACGGCTTAACAGTTTGCTTTTCATAATCGTAACCTATCATCTGAGTGTACGCTATTGCCTTAATCTCTTTTGATTTTTTGTTAAGTATTCTATAGTTAAACCTGTATGATTTTTCCGTTATATTGGAGATAAACACCTCTACCTCCAACTCCTCTCCTAAAAAAATAGGAGCAACATACTCAATATTATGGGAAGCGACCACCGAAGAAAAGGCAACTTTCTTTTTGCCGTGCCGCGAGAGGTAGTCAATAATACCAACTCTTGCTTCTTCAAGATAAACCATAAAAACATTGTTTGAAACATGTCCCATAGCGTCAAGGTCTCTAAACCTAACTTTAACTCTATGCTTGTAAACCTTTTTAGGTTTCACCTTGCAAAAGATCTTTTTTTCTTCCCCTTCTATTTTTATCTTTAATACTTTTTTAGATTGCAATGGCTGTATTTTTGCCGGTTTAAATATCAAAATCCCACACCTATCCCTATAAATTTGCACATTTATTTTTATGTTCTCTCTTTCAGACAATAATTTAAAAGCCTGTAAAAACATTCCTAACTTTAAATCATCTATGGAAACAGTTTCAATAATCAAAGTCCCGAATAATCTCTTATCAGAGGAATCTGAATACTTAAAATTTAAATATTTTCCGCTTTCTTTTATTCCGCTTAAGGTTAAAGATTTTTGTAGAATACAAAAAACCGAATTTGATACCGATTCAGTTATCAATTTTTCCATACCGCCTCCCTATCATCACCCAGAGTATTAAAAAAACCAGAAACAGATCCCTAAAAATATCCTTAAATCCTAAAGCCTCTCCGTTAGGTGAAAAACACCCGCAAGAAGTATCAATACCTCTGAAAATAGCGCTTACCATAGCCAAAATAAATATAAAGTTCAAAACAATAAGCCAGAAACCTGATTCTTTTTCGTAAATTCCTGACAAAAAAAGCAATCCCAATACAATCTCACTTGCCGTAATTAAAGAGGCAAAGGGTAGAATTAAATATGAGGGTAAAATATGATAATTATTTATTGAAATTCCAAATTGATGAAGATTTAAAAACTTTACTGCTCCAGAATATATAAAAATAAGTGAAACAATAATTCTTATTGAGAAAATAAGCCATTCTGAAAAGACAAATCTTTTGATACCGGATAACCCTTTTCTTTCCATACTTCATATCCTTCCGTAAAAACTATTAATTTACCTTTATCCAATCCCGCGTCTAACAGGTCTTTCGCAAGCATTTTACTTAACCCGCACGAAGCTCCGTCACAGTAAACAACGACATACTTCGCACTGTTCAAAATATCAATAGATTTAACTATATACTCCCCTTTATTATCTGAATTAAAGGGTATATTTACCGCTCCCTCAATATGTCCCTCGGCATATTCTTTAAAAGACCTTGCATCTACAAAAAAACAGTTCCCCTTTTTAAAAATTGAATAAACCTTTTTTAAAGAAACATCTTGATTCTTTTCTTTATTACTCTTTTCGGCAAAAGAAGTAAAATAGGCGAAAAAAGAAAAAAACAAGATTATGCCGATAATTTTAAGATGGTTTTGAAATGTCACATTACACCTCCGTTTATAAAAACCGATCAATATTATAGCATTAAAATAAAAAAGCCGGCTTTTAGCCGGCTAATAACTATATCTGTTTTTTCTTTTTAGTGAATGTGTTTGATAAGGTCGAATATCGGAAGGTACATTGAAACAACAATACCGCCAACCAGGCCTCCTAACACAACTATCATAACAGGCTCCAACAAACTCATTAACTGACCAACAGCCTGATCCACTTCCTCTTCATAGAAATCCGCAATCTTAGAAAGCATGGTATCAAGAGCACCTGTCTGCTCACCTACCCCTATCATCTGCACAACCATAGGAGGAAAAACATTTGTATTTTTCAATGGTTCAGAAATTGTTTTACCTTGCTCAACCTGCAACCTTGCTTCAAGTACAGCATCTTCAATTATTTTGTTTCCCGCTGTTTTTGCAGTAATCATAAGTCCTTCAAGGATTGAAACACCAGAAGAAACCAGAGTTGCAAGCGTTCTACTAAACCTTGCAACTGCTATTTTTTTGAAGATAATTCCCATAATGGGAAGCTTTAGTACCATGCTATCTATCAATTTTCTACCGGTTTCAGTTTTATAAAACTTTTTAATTCCAATAAAAACCAACACAAAGAAAAGAATTATCCATAAACCGAAATGGACAACGAAATGAGACAAAGCAATAACTAATCTGGTTGGTAACGGCAATTCCGCTCCTAAACCTGCAAACATTGAAGCAAATGCCGGAATAACTTTCCACAAAATCAAAGCAACAATTAAGATCGCAATGGTAATAACTGTTACAGGATAAGTCATTGCACTTTTAAAAGATGATTTTAATTTATAGGCTTTTTCAATATAAATTGAAAGTCTTTGCATAATGACGTCAAGAATACCACCTGTTTCACCTGCAGCAACAAGGTTAGTGTAAAGGTCGTCAAATGCTTTGGGATGTTTTCTCATTGCGTCTGCGAGAGTACTACCCTGTTCAACATCATTTCTAACATTCTCCAGGATATTTGCAAAGTATTTATTTTCCTGCTGAGAAGCAAGAATATCAAGACATTGCACCAGCGGTAACCCAGCATCTATCATAACCGAAAACTGCTTGGTAAAAATAGCAAGCTCCTTATCCTTAACCTTGCCTCCCATACCGAAAAGACCGGTAACTTTTTTTTCTCTCAAAGAAGTCAATATTAACCCCTGTTGTCTTAACAAATTAACAGCTTCTTCTCTATTTTTTGCCTTGATTGTTCCAGCGCGTGTTTCCCCTGACCTTGTCCTTGCACTATACTCAAAAATCATGAAATCCTCCCGATCTATGTATATTTAATTTTTGGATTTCTTTTAGTAGTTTGTGGAGTAGGTTGATCAATAACCGCTCCGACCCCTCTATTCATCATATCAATTAACTCTTCCTTGTTTGAAGATGCAGCTATAGCGACCTCTTTGGTAATCTTACCCTGCAAATATAAAGTCGCTAAAGATTGGTTAAAGGTCTGCATTCCATGTTTTCCCTGCCCTGTTTGCATTGTTGCGTAAACCTGATGAATCTTATCTTCCCTTATTAAATTTCTAACAGCCGCATTAGGTATCAAAATTTCCATAGCAAGGACTCTGCCCCTACCATTTGCTTTAGGCAATAAACTCTGACAAATTACCGCTTCAAGTACAAAAGATAATTGAGTTCTAATCTGCTGCTGCTGGTGTGCAGGGAAAATATCAATAACCCTGTTTATGGTTTGAACCGCCGAATTAGTATGTAAGGTAGCAAAGGTTAAATGGCCTGTTTCAGCAATCTTTAAAGCAGTTTCAACAGTTTCAAGATCTCTCATCTCACCTATAAGGACAACATCAGGGTCCTGCCTCAAAGCAGCTCTTAACGCTCTGCTAAATGATTTTGTATCGGTATTAACTTCTCTCTGATTAACAATACACCGTTTGTGGGAATGCAAGTATTCAACAGGGTCCTCAATAGTAATAATATGCTCACTTCTTTCCCTGTTAACCTTGTCAATCATTGCAGCAAGGGTTGTTGATTTACCAGACCCGGTAGGCCCTGTAACAAGGATTAATCCTCTCGGAAGATCGCATAATTTTGCCACTACAGTCGGAATACCCAGCTCCTTAAATCCCCTTATCTCATAGGGAATAAGCCTGAAAGCCCCGGCTACTGCACCCCTTTGATGAAAAACGTTAGCCCTAAACCTTGCCAATTTTTTTATTCCAAAAGAAAAATCAACTTCCAGATCCTGTTCAAACTTCTGCTTCTGCGCATCAGTCATTATGGCATAAACAAGTTTTTTTGTTTCTGCAGGAGTTAAAGGGGGCATCTTTAATGGAATAAGCTTACCATCTTTTCTAATTTGAGGGGGACTGTTGGTGGTAATATGAAGGTCCGTACCTCCGGATTCAACCATTTTTTTCAATAATTGCGATAATGTAACATCCATAGTAACCTCTTTATAATTAATTTATTAATATTATAGCACAGTCTCTCTCAAAACTTCCTCAATTGATGTAATTCCCTGTCTTACCTTTATCAATCCACTTCTTCTTAAAGTAATCATCCCATCTTGTATGGCCTGTTCCCTTAAATCAAGTGCGGTAGCTCCACTTAAAATTAGATCTTTAATAGTATCTGTAACCTCCATTACTTCATATAAACCAACCCTGCCTTTGTATCCTGTCCCATTACAAATATCACAACCTTTCCCCTTAAACACCCTGACATCTTTTAATTCCCCTTCCGTAAACCCAATGTCAAGTAAAGTTTTTTTAGGGACGTTTACTTCTTCTTTACAGTTTTTACAAACCCTTCTAACAAGCCTCTGTGCACAAATAAGGTTAACCGAAGTTGCTACCAAAAATGGCTCAATACCCATATTCATTAACCTGCTTATAGTTGAAGGAGCATCATTTGTATGCAAAGTAGAAAGCACAAGGTGACCGGTCAAAGCTGCTTTAATAGCAATCTCTGCGGTTTCAAAATCCCTGATCTCACCAACAAGGATAATGTTTGGATCCTGCCTTAAAAACGACCTCAAAGCTGAAGCAAAAGTTAAACCAATCTCATCCCTTACATTTACCTGGTTAATTCCCTGAAGGTTAAATTCGACAGGGTCTTCAGCAGTCATAATATTTGTTTCAGGAGTATTTAGCTGACTAATGGAAGAGTACAGAGTGTTTGTCTTACCTGAACCAGTAGGCCCGGTAACCAAAACCATACCGTAAGGTTGTTTAATAGCATTCTCAAATTTATCAAGACTTTCCTGTTCAAAACCCAGCTTGGTCATATCAAGCATCAGTTTCTCAGGGTCCAGAATCCTCATAACTATCTTCTCGCCAAAAAGGGTAGGAAGTACCGATACACGAAAATCCAGTTCCTTCCTCTTACCTTCAAGTTTCATCTTTAATTTAATCCTGCCATCTTGAGGCAACCTTTTTTCAGCGATATCTAACTTAGACATGATTTTAATCCTTGAGGTAATAGCGTCTTTCATACTTAAGGGGGGTTTCATCACCTCATGCAGTATACCATCAATCCTGAACCTGACTCTATAGTACTTTTCATAAGGCTCTACATGAATATCAGACGCACCCTTTTTAACGGCATCCATAAGAATCATATTCACAAACTTTACAACCGGGGCTTCCTCAACGGATGCAACTAAAGATTCAAGATCAATTTCTTCCTCGTCCTCAACAACTTCCAGATCAGCATCTTCCCCAAAATCCCCTTCAAGGTTTTCTACCACCTTTCTTAACTCAATTTGAGTCTCACTTCCATAGTATTTGTCAATTGCTTTCATTATTGATAATTCCGAAGCCACAACCGGTTCAACATTTAACCCGGTTAAAAACTTAATATCGTCTAAAGCATAGATATTAGTAGGATCAGCCATGGCCACGGTTAAAGTGGATCCTGTTCTTGTTATGGGAATTAGCATATACTTTCTAGCTATATCCGAAGGGATTCTCTTCAAAACATCTTCGCTAATTTCAAAGTGTTCAAGATTAACAGCCGGAATTCCGTACTGTTTGCTCAAAAAACTGGTAATCTCCTCTTCGGTTAAAAACCCCAATTTAACCAGAATAGTCCCTATTCTCTCATTATCATTCTTCTGGACTTCCAGAGCCTTACTTAATTGGTCATTAGTAATTAAACCTGCTTCAACAAGTAAATCACCTAACTTTTTAGCCATAAGCAACCTTTCTTAAGTGATAATAAAAATAGTTTAAAAAATCTAATATTATTTGTCAATAATTTTATTTGAAAAAATCAAAACATAACACCCTGGCCGATATCCTCGTTAAGATAAATTGTATCCACAAACCTTATCCTTCTCTGGTTTAATCTCATAACAAGAGAGTTAACCCTGATTCCATCCCCAAAAAATCTAACGCCTTTTAACAGGTTTCCATTGGTCACTCCTGTCGCTACAAAAATAATGTTATCGCCGCTTGCTAATTCATCTGTTGTATAAATCTTATTCGGGTCTTGAATTCCCATTTTTTGCATTCTATCCCAGGTTTCTTCGTCTTTTACTATAAGCCTTCCCTGAATTTCGCCGCCTAAACACCTTAAAGCGGCAGCAGTTAAAACGCCTTCTGGAGCACCGCCTATACCGAATACCGCATGCACCCCAGTTCCCCTTACAGCAACGGAAATACCGGCACTTAAATCACCATCTCCTATAAGGTTTATCCTTGCGCCTGCTTCCCTTATCCTTGCAATTAACTCTTCATGCCTGGGCCTCTCAAGAACTATTACGGTTAAATCCTCTACCTTTCTGTCAAGACTTTCAGCGATTATTTTCAGGTTTTCCTCCACCGAATATTCAAGGCTGACCTTTCCCTTTGCAGAAGGAGGAACGATAATTTTCTCCATATAAATGTCCGGGGCGTTTAACAACCCGCCTTTTTCTGATGCAGCTAAAACAGCTATAGCATTATTCGCTCCGGTAGCACAAAGGTTTGTTCCTTCCAGAGGGTCAACTGCAATATCAATTTGAGGCCCGTTTCCGGAACCCACCTTTTCCCCGATATAAAGCATAGGGGCTTTATCCCTCTCACCTTCCCCTATTACCACAGTACCGTCAATATCAACGGTATCCAACTCTTTTCTCATTGCTTCCACCGCAACTTTGTCCGAGTACTTTCTCTCCCCTTTACCAACTGTTCTTGCAGCCGCAATAGCTGCCATTTCGGCAACTCTAAGAAAATCACCCGCCAACGCATCTTCAATATTTTTTGCCATAAATCCTCCCATTTATTTAAGAAGGCTAAAAGCCTGGTATCCGGTAATATATTGCCCCAATACAAGGGTATGTATATCTTCAGTTCCCTCATAAGTTTTAACCGATTCAAGGTTTACCATATGCCTGATAACCGGGTATTCAAGTGATATGCCGTTTGCACCTAAAATATCCCTTGCTGTTCTTGCTATATTTAATGCAATTTTCACATTGTTCATTTTCAGCATAGATATCATCTGATGGGTATATTCACCGCTATCCTTTAACCTTCCCGTTTGTAAAGCTAACAATTGTGCTTTAGTTATCTCAGTAAGCATATCAACAAGCTTCTTCTGGACAAGTTGAAACCTGCCTATAGGCACATCAAACTGAATCCTTGCTTTTGCATAATCAACCGCTGTTTGATAACAGTCAATAGCTGCGCCTAAAGCACCCCAGCCTATTCCGTACCGGGCCTGAGTTAAACACATTAGAGGATACTTTAACCCTCTTGCCTTCGGCAATCGGTTTTCTTCAGGAACCTCAACATCCTCAAAGATCAACTCTCCCGTAACAGAGGCCCTTAAACTCAACTTATGCTTTATCTCAGGTGCAGAAAAACCCGGCATACTTTTTTCTACAATAAACCCCTGTATTCCGTCTTCAGTTTTGGCCCAAACAACTGCGAGGTCTGCAATGGAAGAGTTAGTTATCCACATCTTTGCACCGTTTACTATCCACTTATCCCCTTTTTTTACGGCATTGGTTTTCATCCCTCCTGGGTTTGAGCCGAAATCAGGTTCAGTTAAACCGAAACACCCTATTAAATCCCCGTTAATAAGCCCCGGTAAATACTTTTTTTTCTGCTCTTCGGAGCCAAAACTGTAAATAGGATAAATTACCAACGAAGACTGTACGGAAACAAAACTCCTTAACCCGCTATCTCCTCGCTCAAGTTCCTGGTTAATCAATCCATAGGCGATGTTGGAAAGCCCCGCTCCCCCATAACTATCCAGAGTGCTCCCTAAAAAACCTAACTCTCCCAACTGCTTTACAAGGTGCAACGGGAATTCTCCTCTTTCAAAATAATCGGCTATAATTGGTTTAACCTCATTTTTTACAAAATCATGAACAGTATGGTAAACAAGTTTCTCATCTTCGGTTAATAAACCCTCTATTTTTAAAAAATCAGGGTAGCCTCTCATTTATCCTCCGTCTTTTCCTTCTTTTTTTTACCTTTTATTTTCTTTATTCGTTTTTCCATTTCTTTTCTAATCTTCTCTTCAAGTTTTTTCTTTCTTTCCATCAACTCTTTTTGCGCCCTGCCGCTTTCAATGTAGTCTAATTGTTCCTTTATAGAATCTCTATAAATAGTATTGGGAAATTCCTTTAATATCTTTCTGAAATACCTTGCCGCTTCGTCAAACTTTGTTTCATACATCAAACTTCTTGCATAGTAATAGTATGCCTTTTCCTGATTATAGTATTTCGGGTCAAAGTTTTTAATTAATCCCCCTAACCTTGAAGCGGAGGCCTTGTATCCTTTGACTTTATAATAAAATATACCGACCAGGTATTCGTGCTGTGCCTTTATATACCGACAATATTCAATATACTTATCCGCCATCTTTGCGTATTCAGAATCAGGATACTTCTCTTTCAATTTTTCAAATTCAACTATTGACTGGTCAACATAGGTCTGGTCTCTGTCCGGCCCGTTTATCTGGATAAAATAGCACATTGCCACCATAAACTGAGCATAAGGGGTTTCCGGATGCTTCGGGAAGTAAACGATAAAGGATTGATATTCCGGCATGGCCTCAATAGGCCCCTTTGAAAGATCAAAGAACAATGCGTCCGCGTACGCAAGTTTAGCGTAAGGGAAGTATTCGGTATTTGTCGCATTGTCTATTATTACCTCAAAATAGTCCCTTGCGGAAGAATAATTGCCGTTTAAAAGATACTCCATCCCTTTTAAATATACTTTTGATACCGCAATCTTTTTCGCATTTTCAATATTTGACTCTTTAACCGATTTACAGGCATCTGAAAATATTAAAGTTATTATTAAAACAGCTATGAAAACCTTTCTCATATTTACCCCTTTATAATTTGATTTAATTTATTAAAATTTGAAACAATATCGCCTTTAAAAACAGAAGAACCGGCTACAAAAAGATTACACCCTTTCTCTGAAATTTCCTTAATATTTTCAGGATTTACCCCTCCGTCAATGGCGATAAAATAATTATAACCCTGTGCTTTT
>JALWHA010000292.1:3711-7542 GCA_027038695.1 Acidobacteriota bacterium | reverse complement strand
ATCATTTACAGACCCGCTTGTTCTCATGATTGCAATTCCCTTTGCCTTCATAGGTGCTGTTTGGGGATTGCTCATTGCTGGAAAACACGGATGTATGCCTGCGTTTATGGGATTTATTCTGCTTGCTGGTGTTGTTGTGAAAAACTCTATTCTGTTAATTGACTTTATCAAAATGTACAGGGAAGAAGGGCACCCATTTCTGGAATCTGTCAGAATGGCAATTAAAGTCAGGACAAGGCCGATTTTAATGACAGCGGTTACAACAATTGTCGGTATGATACCTATCGCTCTTGAGTGGGCTGTCGGGCTTGAAAGGCTTTCCCCTCTTGCAATCGTTGCAATAGGTGGTTTGACAGTGGGCACATTCTTAACCCTTGTATTTATCCCGACATTCTATACAATTAAAGAAAAGATAAGGTATAAACTGGCAGGAAAAACCCTTGATGAGTGATAAAAGATTGACATAACTCACATTTTGCGGGGATTTTTCCCCGCTTTATTTTTATTATGAATAGTAATAGCAGTTTTTAAATTAGTTGGAGTAGAAATGGAAGATGTTAGAAAAAATGCATTTGTGGATTTTATTTTTAAAAATCCGCATTTGACAATAGTTTTATCCTTGCTTGCCTTTACAATGGGGGTATATTCTTCTTTTACCTTAAAGACGGATTTATTCCCGGAAGTTCAGAGGCCTACAATTGCCGTTCTTGTAATGGAGCCGGGGGCTTCCGCAAAGGATGTTGCTCAGTTTGTAGCAAGGCCAATTGAAAGGCAGTGCAATGCTTTAAGTGAGGTTAGAAGAGTCTCCAGTGTATCAAAGGACGAATTGGCTGTAATAAATATTGAATTTCATTACGGAAAAAAACTTGAAGACGCTGCCACTGATGTTATTACAGCACTTGAAAAGGTTCAGGCTCAACTTCCCAAAGACATACTTCCCCCTCAGGTTTTCAAAGTTGGGGATTTCTCAAACCCCGCTATGACACTTGCTGTATATCCAAAAAAGGGAAGCGGCTATGATTTGGCGTTAACGAGGCAATTGGCTCAAAATGAATTAAAAGACGCACTTTTACAGATTCAGGAAGTTGCAGATGCAGAGGTTTTCGGTGGACACATTAGAGAGGTTTCAATTCAGATTGACCCTGCAAAACTTGCTCAATTAAAACTCCCGTTTTCCCTTGTTCTAAAGGCTATTAAAGCAAACAACATTGACATTCCAGAAGGGTTTATTTTAAACAAAAGGCAGCAGGTTGTTTTAAAGACAAAGGGAAGGCTTACAAACCTTAATCAAGTAAAGGATATTCCTATTCCTTATAAAGGCAAGGTTATTCACTTAAGGGATATAGCGGAAGTAAAAAACACTGTTAAAGACAGGTTTTCAGCATTCCATTTTGATGGCAAGCCTGCTGTTGCAATCAACATAGTAAGGCACGAAGACGGAAACACAATGGATACGGTTAATGCCGTAAAAAAGGCTTTGCCGAAAATCAGAAAGATGTTCCCGCAGGTTAATATAAAGATTGCAGATTCTCAAGAAAGGATTATTAACCTTACAGTTTCAAACCTTAAAGAGTCCTTAAAGGAAGCAATAATCTTTACTGTTTTGGTTATCTTCCTTATGATTTCCGATCTTAGGTCTGCATTGATAACCGGTATTTCAATTCCATTTACCTTTTTTCTTACCTTTACAATAATGTGGCTTTCAAAAATGGAATTTAATATGATAACACTAACCGCCGTAATTCTGGCAGTGGGTATGCTTGTTGACGACGCCATTGTTGTTGTTGAAAACATAGAAAGGCATTACAGGGAAGAAGAGGGAAGCATAAGAGATGTTGCAAGGAGGGCAACGGCAGAGATAATGCTTGCTGATTTTTCCGGAACATTTTCCACCGTTATTGTTCTCGTTCCAATTATGTTTTTAGGCGGATATGTTGAAAAGGTTATGAGGCCGTTGACTGTAACCCTTTCAATTGCTCTTTTATCTTCCTATGCGGTTTCCATAACCATTATCCCGCTTTTGGCTCCTTATTTTATCAAAGACAGGGATAAGACAGAGTACAGAGTTATACAGTGGGCTAATAAGTTTGCGCACTTTTTTGAAATAAACTTTGTGGACAGGCTCAGGGTATTTTTTCTGGCAAGTTTTGATTTTGTAAACAGGTACAAGTTTATTTTTATTCCTTTGCTTATAATTGTTTTTGTTATTTCTATGAGGCAGATGCCTATTGTAGGAAGGGATTTACTGCCTCCTATGGATACGGGAATTGTAAAAATCAGTGTTGAAACCGAGTCTGACTCCTCAATTGAAAAAACGGAACAACTGTTAGGCGATATTGAAAAAGTGATTTTGAAGCAAAAGGGTGTAATTTCCGAGTTAGGTTACATAGGTTCAGAGCCAGGTTTAATCACCTTTGGAAAGGGAAGAACCCCGCAGCAGATAAACATAACGGTAAACTATGTTGACAGGTTTCAAAGGGATAAAAACATCTGGCAGATTGAGGATATTTTAAGGAAAAAAATCAGGCGTATGAAAGGGGTTAAATATGTTGATGTGTTTGAATACGGGTCAACACCTCTTTCAAGCATAGCCTCAACCATTGATGTTGAAATTGCAGGGAATGATTTTAATAAACTTGACAGGTTAGCAGAGGCTGTTGCAAAGAATTTAATGGAGAGGCCTGGCTTTAAATCAGTATCCCGTTCGTGGAAGTTAGACAGGGAAGAGTATCACATATTCTTTAACAAAGACAAACTTGCAACTTATGGGCTTACACCTGTTGATGTTTCCTATCAGATTGCAACTGCGGTTAAAGGAATGCCAGCAGGTGTATTCACAATATTCAATCAGGACGGCATAGGTTTAAGGTTGAGATACCTTGACAATCAAAGGGACAATGCAAAGAAAATTCAAACAATGAATATTTTGACGCCAATGGGGTATTACATTCCCTTAAAAGAAGTGGCAAAGGTTCAAAAGGTCTATGTTCCTACGGTTATAACAAGAAATAAATTAAACTATACTGCAAATGTTCACGGTTACAGGGCAACTGCACCTACTTCATTCTTGTATAATCAAAGAAATCAGGCTGTATCTAAAATTAAGTTTCCTGAAGGTTACCGCGTTTCGGAAGAAGGTGAAATGGCACAGATGAATGAGTCTTTCGGAAGGCTGGACAAGGCACTTATTTTATCTATTTTATTTTTATATCTCACTTTTATTGTTATATTTAAGTCATTTTCCGACCCCTTTGTGATTATGATTGCAATACCTTTTGCATTTATGGGCGCTGTCTGGGCGCTTCTAATTGCGGGGAAACACGGATGTATGCCTGCTTTTATGGGGTTTATTCTGCTTGCGGGGGTGATTGTCAACAATTCAATTCTATTGATTGATTTTGTGAAGATGTATAGAGAGCAGGGACACCCTTTATTGGAATCGGTCAGAATGGCAATTAAGGTAAGAACAAGGCCGATTTTAATTACCGCAGTTACCACAATTGTGGGAATGTTGCCTGTTGCACTTGAATGGGCTGTGGGGCTTGAAAGGCTTTCTCCACTTGCAATCGTTGCAATAGGCGGTTTGCTTGTAGGTACTTTTCTAACACTGGTATTTATACCTACATTCTATATAATTAAGGAGAAGATAAGGTATAAATTAGCGGGTAAAACACTTGACGAGTGATAAAAGATTGCAAAAACTTTCATTTTGCGGGGATTTTTCCCCGCTTTTTTTATTTGTGTGGTAATATTAACCATTAAATTTTGAAAGGATGTTTATGCAGGTAGGAAAAGTTAGAGCAAGCAAAAAGGCAATGGTGTTTATTATGA
>JALWHA010000292.1:0-3701 GCA_027038695.1 Acidobacteriota bacterium | reverse complement strand
CTTCGGAGGCAGTTTTTTCTCTTTTCATCTATTTAACAAATCAATGAAAGAGTATAAGGCAAGCAAATCCTGGCCTTCGGTTAGCGGGACTATAACAAGGTCTGAGATTGAAACAAGGGCAGAATGGGATTCAGAGAAAAAGAAAACTATAAAAAAATACATCCCCCATCTCAATTACACCTTTCAGGTAAAAGGCAGAGCATTCACAGGCACAAGGGTTTCTTTCGGTGATTACCGCTCTAATTCAAGAATGATGGTAAGGGCTTTAATAAGGGATTATCCCGTTAACAAAACAGTAAAGGTTTACTATAATCCTCAAGACCCTTCGTTCTGTGTTCTGGAAAGAAAGTTAGGACTTGGCAGTTATGTTGCTCTTATTGTTGCTTTGATGTTCGGATTGGTCGGATTGTTAATGGTTTTCATATTTTTCAGGAGAATAGTTACCGGAGTATAACAAATTAAGGGGCTTTTGCCCTTTAATTTTCTTTTATTGTATTTAATTCTTTCAAAATAATCTAATTCAAATCTTAAATATCACTATTAAAAAAAAATGGCGCCCGAAAACGGACGCCCAAGTCTTACGTAAAAGTAAGAGGAGGAGGATTAGAAAGGATATTTCTCTTCTTCTATAACAAGGTCTGCAATCTGCTTTTTAAGGCCGATTTCATTAACGGCATAGGTCGGCATAAATGTTTTAATTGCAAGTGTCTGTTCTTTAAGTTTCTGACCTTCAAACATATAGGTAAGCGCCTTTTGTGCAAGTACGGGTACCTGTGAAAGGAACTCATTAACATAAAGTTGAGTTGCGGCAACCCTCAAACCCACCTTGTCTTCTCCAAACATTTCGGCATACTTTCTTGTTCTTAATATTACAGATTCTGCAGTGTAAATTCCCATACAAAGGTCAGCAAGTACAGCAAGGATTTCTTCCTCTTTTCTGATTGTATCGCCGAATTTCTTCATCCCGACACCCGCAAGAAACATTGCTACCCTTTTTGCAAGCTCTATATACCTTACTTCGTTACCTAACAACCCCTGCGCAGGCCTCGGTTGTTTCATCGGATTTTTAATTTCGTCAACAATTACGCTTTCAAACTCTAACAAGGGAAGTTCTTTCTTCAATGCTTTTCTTGCAAGCATAGCGGGAATGAGTATTCTGTTAATTTCGTTAGTCCCTTCAAAGATCCTGTTAATCCTTGAATCCCTGTACATCTTAGCGGCAGGGTATTCTTCCGAGTATCCGTATCCACCGTGAATCTGAACAACCTCGTCAACGGCGTAATCAAGGTATTCCGAACCTAAAACTTTAATTACTGAAGACTCAATAGCATACTCACCAACAGCGTTGAGAACTTTCTGGTTATAATCAGGATCAGATTTGTCAATCTTATCAATTTCATTGTCTATCAAGCCTGCGGTTCTGTAAACAGCAGATTCAAGAGCATATGCCTTATAAGCCATATTTGCAATTTTTTCCTTAATTAAACCGAACTTGGAGAGCTGTATTTTAAACTGTTTTCTCTCATTTGCGTATTTAGTCCCTATTTGAAGCGCTTCTTTAATAGCACCTAAACAAACCACACCTAATTTAAACCTGCCTATATTTAAAATACCAAAAGCAATCTTGTGTCCCTTGCCTATTTCTCCCAATACATTCTCAATAGGCACTTTTACGTCTTCTAATATAACCTCTCTCGTTGAGGAACCTTTAATTCCCATCTTTTCCTCTTCCGGGCCTAAAGAAAGTCCCGGAGTTCCCTTTTCAATTAAGAAAGCGGTAAATTTTTCACCGTCAACTTTTGCGAAAACGGTAAATAAATCTGCAAAGCCAGCGTTTGTAATAAATTGTTTTGTCCCGTTTAAGATATAGTGTTTTCCGTCTTCGGAAAGGACAGCCTTTGTTTTGATATTCATAGCGTCAGAACCTGCTCCCGGCTCTGTAAGGCAGTATGCTCCGATCCACTCACCTGATGCAAGTTTAGAAAGATACTTTTGCTTTTGTTCTTCATTACCGAAATATATCAAAGGCAAACTTCCGATACCGGTATGTGCCGCAAAAGCGGTGAGAAATGATGCTTCAATTCCCATTTTTTCCGCAACATACATTGTTGTTTTCTTATCCATTCCCAACCCGTCGTAATCTTCGGGAACGTCAATGGAAAGCAAGCCTAATTCACCTGCTTCCTTTATTAACCCTACAAGAATGTCAAAATTGTGATTATCAATTTCTTTTGAGTTAGGAAGAACCTTCTCTCTCATAAATTTTTCAGCGGTTTTGCCGAACTCAATAATCTCCTCGTCAAGTTCTTCAACCGTAAAAATTTCAGATTCTTCCATAGGTGTAATGAGGTATTCACCGCCCTTTAAAAACCTTTTTTCAGCCATCTTTTCCTCCCTTTCAAAGAATAATGAATGAATAGTCATTCATTATTATGTGACTTTTTCTTTCCGTAGTCAAGGAAAAAATACGAAAAAACAATTAAATTTTAAGATTTTTAGCACTAACTACTAACCGCAAATAAAAAAAGAAATTTTTAATTATTATATTCATTTTTAAGCACAAAAAAAGCCCCCTGTTTCGGGGGCTAAATAATCTGTTTAATCGCAATATTAAACTATTCCCTGGTCCATCATTGAATTTGCAACCTTCATAAAACCGGCAATGTTTGCGCCGTGTACGTAATTTCCTTCAACTCCATACTTCTTTGCTGTTTCGGAAATATTGTTGTAGATATTGTGCATAATTCCCTGAAGTTTTTTGTCCACTTCTTCAAATGTCCACTGGGTAAAGTATGCGTTCTGAGCCATTTCAAGGCCTGATACGGCAACTCCGCCCGCATTAGCCGCCTTGCCCGGAAGGAAGCCTACTCCGTTTTCAATAAAGTATTTGGTTGCTTCCAGAGTAGTCGGCATATTAGCACCCTCTCCTACAACAAGACAACCGTTTTTAACCAACTCTTTTGCGTCTTCAATGAAAACTTCGTTCTGGGTAGCGCAAGGAAGTGCGACGTCGCATTTAACCTTCCAAACGTCGTTTCTGTTTTCACTGTACTCTGCACCTGGTCTCTTTTCAACATATTCCTTCAATGAGCCTCTCTTAACCTCTTTGATCTCTTTAACAAGGTCAAGGTCAATTCCGTCCATATCAATGATACATCCCCTTGAATCGGACATGGCGACAACCTTTCCGCCTAACTGATGTACTTTTTCGGTAGCGTAAATAGCAACGTTTCCTGCACCTGATACGCAAACAATTTTGTCTTTAAAAGATGTCTTTCTAACGTCTTCAAGATACCTTTCAACAATATAAACAAGGCCGTAACCTGTCGCTTCCTTTCTTACCCAGGAACCGCCCCAGTTTAAGCCTTTTCCTGTCAAAGTACCTGTAAATTCGTCGGCAAGCTTTTTATACATACCGTACAGGAAGCCGATTTCCCTTCCTCCTACGCCTATATCCCCTGCGGGAACGTCTGTGTACGGTCCTATATGTCTCCACAATTCCTGCATAAACGCCTGGCAGAACCTCATAACTTCCATATCGGATTTACCCTTCGGGTCAAAATCGGAGCCACCTTTTCCGCCGCCCATAGGAATGCCTGTTAATGAGTTTTTAAATATCTGCTCAAAAGCCAAAAATTTCAAAATGCCTAATTTAACGGTAGGATGGAACCTTAATCCACCTTTATAAGGACCTATTGCAC
>JALWHA010000291.1 GCA_027038695.1 Acidobacteriota bacterium | reverse complement strand
GCATAAAAAAATGGTGGCGGTGGAGGGACTTGAACCCCCGACACTGCGGATATGAGCCGCATGCTCTAACCACCTGAGCTACACCGCCACACGCAAAGAGAATTATATTGAAAAACCCTTCCAAAATCAAGAAAAAAAACAATGGCATTGTTTCCTCACAAATCCTTTGTTCTCCAATTATTCACTTTCACGCATTGAGAATTATTTTTCTATTCCAATTTTTTCTATATTCCTGCACTTAAAGACAAAAAAAACAAATATTTCCCAAAATGTCCCTTAATGTCCTTTTATGTCCTTTTATGTCCCTTTAAGTTTAATGCTTTTTTCCTTAAATTAGAAACATGTTTTGATTAATAAAATTCTGGAGGGCACTATGAAAAGATGGAGAAAAGTTTTGTTGTTAACGGTTGTTTTAATTCTATGTTTTCACACAGCGGTATTTGCCACAACAGAAAACATACCAACAGCAATACAAAAATGGGACACAAAAATCAAAGGGGAAGTTTTACAGGTTGTTGAAAGTAAAATCAATTGCGCCGCACTAACCCTATATATTATACAACACCAGAACTCAGGATATTATATGCTAAACCTGTTTATCCTTGACAAAAATACAGGGGCAGTAAAGTTAAAAATTGAAAACAGGATTGACGCAGGAGACGAACTGAATTTAACTCAAAGTTATATTACAAACTCTGATTTAGTCCTTGGGGGACACAGATGTATATTGTTCATAGGCAGGCCGACATTAAACCTGAAGATTATGAGAATAAGAACTTCTTTCAAATACTATATTTACTGCGTGGACATTGACCAGGCGGAAATAAAATGGAAGATAAATGTGGAACACGGAGGCTACTTTCTCGGGAAATATAACAATTTAGTAAGTTTCTTTAGTTATAAATACGGTATTACGGCAAACAAAGGAAGCATTTATGGAATAGATATATCTCAGGGATTTGTTAAGTACAGAATAGAGGGTGTAAAATCCCTGGTTGACATAGGCAAGTCAAATACAGCAATCTGTTTAAAACAAGAAAAATTTGGACTGATTAAAAGCCATTTCAGCCTTGTTTCCGTGTTTCTACCCAAAGGGGAAATACTCTGGAAAAGCAATACATTTGATGTAAAAGAATTTTATTTACGCTTATCCGATGATATTGTGTACTTGCTCCACAGGCCGCAAAAAAAAGACTACTACCTGGCAGCCTTTGACCTGAAAACAGGGAAAAATTACTACAACAATCTTATTGGCACATTTAAAATCAAAGAAGTACATCTATTAAAAGACAATAATTTACTACTTGCACAATTGAAAAAAGGCTTAATAGGCATAAACATTAAAAACGGGGAATTAAAGTGGCAATCCCCTTTTGACAAAAAAATCACAAAATTTTACTTCAATAAAAACAATATTGTTGCATTGAGCGGTGGCGGTATGTTCTCTAAAAAATTTATAACAGTAATTAACCCTGATACTGGACAAAAGAAATGGAGCATGCAAATACCGTCTAAATCAAAAGGCCATGACATAAGCGACAAAAAGGTTTATATCTTATTTAAAAGAAAAATTGAGGCTTTTGATTTAAATACAGGGGAAAAAGCCTGGGATTTCTTCATTAATGATTCAAAAGTATCGGTTTACAATTTTAAGGCTACAGAGTTAGAGAACGACACCGTTGTTTTACAACCGAATAATAAGCAACTTTACCTTGTTGACGATAAAACCGGCACTCCAAAAACATTTTTAAAAGAAAAAGGACAAATTGTATCCTATAAATTCTTAGACAATAATAAAAAAATAGCAATCTTGTTGTATACATCCGGTAAATACAAATTTATGTACTTAAAAACTCAAAATTTTGAAAAAATATGGGAACATGAATTTAAGATTGGAGTGTTTCAATTCGTCAGATTCTTAACACATACAGGAGAAAAAGATAAAAATAATTATCTCTTTATTAGTATAGAAGGTATGACTAAAACAAACATACTTGTACTAAATCTCACCACAAAAAAATATTTGACAAACTTTATGCTTAAAGGGGATTTAAATCAAGCGTTTATTGTGGACAATGAAGACGGTTCATTTACTTTATACTGTAATTACACCAAATTTTCATCAAGTATGAAAAATATTGTTTTTCACAATGTGCTTGGAGGGGAAACAACCTCTCTCGCAAAATTCACCTTCTAACTAAGGGGCGTTATGCCCCTTTTTTTATTGGATTAAACACCAATTATCCTGCCAGGTTTTGCCGTTCCAATAATGTGGCGTGAGTGCTTTCTTAACCTCATCCTGTGATAAAGAAATTTTTTTATATTTCAAAGGACTATCAAATATCCACGCTTCCAAATTATCCTAATTAAAAAACACACTTTGCTATTATTTTTTTTATCAAGGTTTATTTTTTTATATGGCTTTATTCTATTTTGCTATATCC
>JALWHA010000290.1 GCA_027038695.1 Acidobacteriota bacterium | reverse complement strand
CTTGAACTCTTTGCGGAAAACGGGATTAACCTTACAAGGATTGAGTCAATGCCTGTAAGCGGCAAACCGAACACCTATATGTTTTTTATAGACTTTGAGGGGAATATCACAGACGAGAAGGTTGAAAAAACCCTTAAACTTGTTAAAGAGAAAACAGATTTTTACAAATGGTTAGGCTGTTATGAAAAGGGGGAAATTGTATGCGAATAGCAATTATCGGAACAGGGAAGATGGGGAAATTCTTTGCGGAAGTTTTAACACAGCACGAGTTGTTCCTTTACGATGTTAACCCTGAAAAAACAAAAGGAATAAACATTGACAACGCCGTTACTTCAACAAAATTAGACGACATTACCGAGTTTAACCCCCACCTTGTAATCAATGCGGTAAATTTGAAAAACACAATTCCAGTATTCAAGCAACTTGAAGAATTTATCTCGCCAAAAACAATAATAGGGGATATTGCCTCGGTTAAAGGGGAAATAATAAACTATTACATACAGGCAAAAAACCCTTTCTTTTCAATCCATCCTATGTTTGGGCCAACATTTGCCGATTTAAGCAAAGTTAAAGGGGAATGTGTTGTAATTATGGAAGAGTCTGACAAAAAGGCAAAGGATTTTTTCACAGAGGTTTTTGAAGAGTTAGGGTTAAACATTTATCACTTTTCCCTTGAAGAGCACGACAGAACAATGGCATACTCCCTTACCCTTCCCTTTGTGGCAAGTTTTATTTTTGCAGGGTGCATTGACATAAAAACTGTGCCTGGCACAACATTTAAAAAACACCTTGAGATTGCAAAGGGCTTGTTAGGGGAAGACAACTTTCTTCTAAGCGAAATTCTCTTTAACAAACACTCGGTAAAGGAAATCAACAGGGTTCAGTCTCAACTTGAATATTTAAAACACATAATAAACCAGAAAGACAGCGAAACGGCATTTGATTACCTAAACAAACTTAGAAAAAACATTGAGGGGTAAACCTTGAATTTTGCAGAGAGAATTAAACACATACCCGAGTATGTGCCGGGAAAGTCAATTGAGAATATTACCGAAAAATGGGGTTTAAAGCCTCAAGAGATTGTTAAACTTGCATCAAATGAAAACCCTTTAGGGCCGCCAGAAGAGGTTGTTGAGTTTTTGAAATCGCAGGCTGAAAGGGTAAACATCTACCCTGATAGAATAGGGATAAGCCTTTTGAAAAAACTCTCTGAATATTATTCAATCCCTGTTGAAAACATATTTATCGGAAACGGCTCAAGCGAGATTGTTGATATGCTCTGCAGGGTTATGCTCAATTTTAACGACATTGGCATTACATTTGAAAAAGAGTTTGCTCTTTACAAAACCTGCATAAAGGCAAGCAACGGAAACCTTGTTGAAATAGGGTTGGGAGATAATTTTAAAAGAGACATTGAAAAACTTGTTGACAGTGTAAATAAAAAAACAAGGATTGTCTTTATTGCAAACCCGAACAACCCAACAGGTGATTTTATTGAAAAAGAAGCACTTATTAAAGCGATTGAGAAAATACCGCAGGATATTTTAATTGCAATAGACGAGGCTTACATTGAGTATTTTGGGGAAAAGCATTCCTTGCTTGACTACTTTAAGCAATGCAAAAGAGACAACCTTGTAATACTCCGCACATTTTCAAAGATATATGGGCTTGCAGGCCTGCGTGTAGGCTATTGCTTTGCCGGTAAAGAAGTAATTCAGGCTTTAAAAAAAATAAAACTTCCTGTAAATGTGCCCTACCTTTCACAAAAGGGCTGTGAGGTAGCCTTAAAATGCGAAGATTTCAAAAACAAATCAAAACAATTAGTTTTAAAGGAAAAAGAGAGGATATTCAAGAAACTGAAAGAAAACAGTATTCAATACCTGG
Organism: Acidobacteriota bacterium; assembly: GCA_027038695.1. GTDB lineage: Bacteria > Acidobacteriota > Holophagae > Thermotomaculales > Thermotomaculaceae > Thermotomaculum. Next base: position 560 of record JALWHA010000290.1, on the reverse strand, counting down.
AAGGGAAGGGGAACTTTTACCTTGTAAAAGACAAAAACGCAAGCAACACGGTTGAAAAACTTGAGTCAAAAGGGGTTATTGTAAGAAGCCTATCACCTTATGGGATACAGGATTACTTCAGAATAACGGTTGGAACGGAACAACAAAACAACAGGTTTTTAGAGGAGTTGATAAAATTAAAAGAAAAAATCAAATAGGCAATTGTTGAGACTTTTCCTCAATCAATTTTTTAATCTTTTCCCTGTCTTTTTCAGGCAAGTCCAGAAACTGGCAGCCTACTATTACCTTGCCCACATTGTTTTCTTCAAGAACATGCCTGACGGAGAGAGAGACAATGGATTTTATTAAAACTTCATTTTCGCTTTTCAAAGAGGAAAGAAAAATGACATCGCCTTTTTTAAAGTTAGAGGATTTTTTCACAGGAAGAAAAAAACTTAACCCACCCTCGCTTAATGAAAGAAGCCTTGCTTTAAAACTTGCTTTGCCTTCAATTTCTACAAAAAAATCCTCATCAAGGGAAAAATAAACCCTTTTGTGTTTTCTCTTTTCCTGCATTACTC
>JALWHA010000289.1 GCA_027038695.1 Acidobacteriota bacterium | reverse complement strand
GACGTGATAGTTTTCTTTTAATTCTTTTAGATACCCATTCTTTAATTTGTTAAGAATTTTATCAGGGTCGGCAATTTTTTCATTTACGTCAGCCATAACGTTAACGACTCGTCTTCTGTTTGATCTTGTGATAACAGAGTATGAAGGTGAAACTTTGTATGTGGCAACATAATTTAAAGGCACGAAAGAACCGCTCGGGGTTTTAATCTTTAAATTATCTAAAAAGTATTTTGAAGAGCGCTCATTTGCGGGAAACCTAACCATAACCCTGACGTCATCTTTCCCTCGTTGAATTCTTACCGCTTCAAGACCGTAAAAGGCTCCTCTTACCTGTTCTCCTAAAGTAAAGACGTTTAACCCTAATACCTTGCCTATTTCTGTCAGTTTTAATTTAATCTCTAATTTCCCTCCCTGAAGGTTGTCTTTTATATCATACACTCCTTTAAATTCCCTTAATTTATTTTTTAAATTTTTAGTTAATTTTTTTAGTAATTCAAAATCATCGGAAGACAATTGTATGTTGATCGGGTTTCCGGCACTGAAAAGGGATGCGGAAAATGTTATGCTTTCCACTCCGGGGACTTCCCCACTTATTTTTCTCCACATTACCGCTATTTCATTGCTGTCCATATTCCTTTTATCGGATTTTTCAAGTTCCAAAGCTACTTCTCCCAGGTTTGAGGCAAAACTGTTAGCGTTTGCCGAAGTATTGTGCCTATTTGAATAAGGCTGAGAGCCGACGGTTGCTACAATATGTTTTATAATCTTTTTGTGGTATTTGTCATTTATTTCTTTTTCCAATTCAAATGCCTTTGTTTTGACATAATCTACCGCTTTGCCTGTTTCTCCCGCACTTGCCCCTTCAGGTAGTTTTATTGCACATACAACCTGGTCGGAATCGACTTTGGGGAAAAACAGAAATTTTAAGTGCCCGGAAGCAAAGAACCCGAGTGTAACTAATAGCATAAAAATTCCTATTGACAGTGTTATAAACTTGTTTTTTAATGCAAGGTTAAGTGCTTTTATGTAGTAATTTTCTATAAAATAATCAAGTTTTTTATTGAAATAATCAGGGAGGATATTAAAAAATTTTGATTTTCTATCTTTTATCCCCGCAAGGTGAGATGGAAGAATAAACAATGCTTCCAACAGTGAGATTGTTAATACCGAAATTACTACCGCTGGAATTGCAAACATAAATTTTCCGAATACCCCTTCAACATTTAATAGCGGATAAAATGCGGCAACTGTCGTTGCGACGGAAAGAAAAACAGGGAGAGCCATCTCCATTGTCCCGTCTATAGCCGCTTTTTGTCTCGGTATTCCCTGTTCTATTTTGTAAAAGATATGTTCCCCTATAACTATGGCGTCGTCAACTACAATTCCGAGACAAATAATGAACGCAAAGAGTGAGATCATATTTATTGAAACCCCGAAATGCGGCAGTACTATAAATGCTCCCAGAAATGAAACCGGAATTCCTGCCGCGACCCAGAATGCAAGCCTTATTTCAAGAAACATGGCAAGAAGAATTAGCACCAAAGCAAGGCCGTATTTTGCGTTTCTAAGTAACAGGTTTAATCTGCTTCTAAGAATATTGGCCATATTGTCCAAAATTACTGCATGAATTCCCTTGGGGAACCCGATTTGTTCTTCTTTTAGATAGTGTTTAACGGTTTTTTCGATATCCAATGCAGATTGTTTCCCTATTCTATAAATATTGAGTACAACGGTATTGTATCCGTCTAATGTCACCTTGCTGTCAACATCTTCAAATCCGTCAACAATGTCCGCAATGTCGGAAAGATGTATAACATTTCCGTTTAGATTGTTAATTATTGGGATTTTCCCGAAATCTTTTGTGTGGTATTTTAAGCCTTTTGTTCTTACAAGGATTTCGCTTTCTTTTGTTTTTATCCTTCCCGCAGGTATGTCCACACAGTTTGCCTTAACTATTTTTGCCACGTCTTCAAGGCTTAAACCGTATTTTTCAAGCATTTTTTGAGATACATTTATGGAGATTTCATACGGCCTTGACGCTTTTATTTGAACAAGAGAGATATTTTTATACGAGGTTAAATCATCTCTTATCTTTTCGGCTATTCTTTTGATGTCTCTTTCGTTTGCTTTGCCGTATATGAGTATTTTTAAAACCTCAGCTCTTCTCGTGACTTCGGTAATGATAGGTTTTTCAATCTGTTGAGGGAAATTTGTTATCCTGTCAACCGCATTTTTCACCTCGTCAAGGAGTTTCCTTGCATCGTACCCTTTCTGGATTTCTACAAGAACTGTGCCCATACCTTCGCTTGCGGTTGAGGTTATCTTTTTTATCCCATCTATTCCCGCAATTTCCTCTTCAATCCTTGCACAAACGCTTTCCTCAACATCTTTTGGAGTTGCGCCCCTGTAAGGTACGGTAATACTTATCATATCAAGGCTGTAATAGGGGAATACCTCTATTTTGCTGTTT